>NZ_JBEPFC010000127.1:0-21314 GCF_040301705.1 Streptomyces sp. NPDC000151
CCCCATCGCTCCGCGTCGACTCCCTCCTCCGCCTTGCATCTGCACGCACCAGACCCCGCTCCCTGATCCGGCCTGATCCGTAAGACACCCCCTAGCGGCCGGGCCGTGCGATCGGGCGCGTACGACGGCCGGCGTCCCGCGCGTGTCCTCCGGTGGGCGGCGGGAGTTGGGCAGTGCACCTGTCCCGCGTGTCCGCTCCGGATCCGGAGGTCCCGCCCGTGCGTCGCCCGCTCCCCGCCAGTCGCCCGTCCCAGCCCGCCGCCCCGGCCACCGTGCCGCCCCCCGCCCTGCACGCCCCGCCCCCGCCCTCCGTGTCCTCCGCCTCCTCGCCCGCGTCCCCCGACGGCTCGGTCTCGCCCCGTACGGCGGCGCGCACGGCCCGCTCCCTGGCCCGTACGGCCGCCGCGGTCGCCGCCGCGTCCGCCTTCGCCGTCTCGCTCACCGGCTGCATGAGCGTCAGCGAGGACGCGCCGAAGCCCAAGCCCTCCGGCCGCGTCGACGGGCACCACGGCAGCGACGCCCAGCCGGACGGCGGATCGGCCGACGCGCCCGGTGGCGGGCCGCGCCGGATGGGCCGGTCCTCGGGCCCGATGGAGGACGGCAGTCGCGCCGCGCCCTCGGACGGCGCGGACCCGTCGGCGGACGAGGAGCGGACTCCGGCGGCCCCGGGGAGCGGCGGGACGACGGGCAGCGGGCGTCCGGGGTCGGAGAGCCCCACGGAGGGCAGCCCGCCCCGCCCGGCCCCGCCCCGGCCGTCCGGCTACCCGAAGCCGACGCCCACCCCTTCCCGTACGACCCCGGCGCCGGACCCGACGCCCACGCCGAGCCAGGACCCGCCCCCGAGCAGCCCCGCGCAGACCGACCCGCAGTCGGGCACCCCGGACTCCGCACAGCCCGGCGGCGGCGACGCTTCGTAGTCGGCTTCGATATCGGCTTCGTCATCGGCTTCGTCATCACGACTGGGTGGTCGGCAGCCTCCTGGGCCGCAGCGCCGCAGGGGCGGGGACCGGCCGTTGACCGGCGAAAACCGGCCGATCGGCGGACGGCCGGCGGTGTCGGGCCAGGGCCGCCCGGTACCGCATTTGCCTTCGGGGGGATGGGGTGCGTATGGTGGTAGATCGTTTGATCCCATTTGCCCGGCGCCCACCGGATCCTCTTCGTCGAAGAGGACGAAGCGCGTCGCGTGGCGCGTTCTCTCCTTGCCGTGGCTGACCGCATAGAGGCGGTCTTTTGTGAAACAACACGGAGTTTGGGCGCGTGCCGAGACTCCGGAAGGTTTCGCATTTCGCATGTCCATTTCCACTGACCAGTCCGCCATGCCCGCACACGACGAGCAGGCCCCCCGCACCGACGACCAGGCCGTGCACCAGGACGAGCAGGCCACCGCCGCCGTCGAGGGCACCGAGGCCGTCGAGTCCACCGAGGCCGTCGCCGACGAGCCGCAGGCCCCCGAAGAGCCGCAGGTCACCTTCGCGGACCTGGGTCTGGACGAGAAGATCGTCCGCAAGCTGGCGCAGAACGGTGTCACCACCCCGTTCCCGATCCAGGCGGCGACCATCCCGGACGCCATCGCGGGCCGCGACATCCTCGGCCGCGGCCGCACCGGCTCCGGCAAGACCCTCTCCTTCGGTCTCCCGCTGCTGACCCAGCTGTCCGGCGGCTCCACCGAGAAGAAGCGCCCGCGCGGCGTCATCCTCACCCCGACCCGCGAGCTGGCCATGCAGGTCGCCGACGCGCTGCAGCCGTACGGTGACGTCCTCGGCCTCAAGATCAAGGTCGTCTGCGGCGGCACGTCCATGGGCAACCAGATCTACGCCCTGGAGCGCGGCGTCGACATCCTCGTCGCCACCCCGGGCCGACTGCGCGACATCATCAACCGCGGCGCCTGCTCCCTGGACAAGGTGCAGGTCGCGGTCCTGGACGAGGCCGACCAGATGGCCGACCTGGGCTTCCTGCCCGAGGTCACCGAGCTGCTCGACCTGGTGCCGGCCGGCGGCCAGCGGATGCTCTTCTCCGCCACGATGGAGAACGAGATCGGCACGCTGGTCAAGCGCTACCTGACCGACCCGGCGACGCACGAGGTCGACAGCGCCCAGGGCAACGTCACGACCATGACGCACCACGTCCTCGTCGTGAAGCCGAAGGACAAGGCGCCGGTCACCGCCGCCATCGCCGCCCGTAAGGGCCGCACGATCATCTTCGTCCGTACGCAGCTGGGCGCCGACCGTATCGCCGAGCAGCTCGTGGAAGCGGGCGTGCAGGCGGACGCGCTGCACGGCGGCATGACGCAGGGCGCCCGTACCCGCGTCCTCGCGGACTTCAAGGACGGTTACGTCAACGCGCTCGTCGCCACCGACGTCGCCGCCCGCGGTATCCACGTCGACGGCATCGACCTGGTCCTGAACGTGGACCCGGCCGGCGACCACAAGGACTACCTGCACCGCTCGGGCCGTACCGCCCGCGCCGGCCAGTCCGGCACGGTGGTCTCCCTGGCCCTGCCGCACCAGCGTCGCCAGATCTTCCGCCTGATGGAGGACGCGGGCGTGGACGCCTCGCGCCACATCGTCGGCGGCGCGGGCGTCTTCGACGACGAGGTCGCCCAGATCACCGGCGCCCGCTCGCTGACCGAGGTGCAGGCCGACTCGGCCGCGAACGCCGCCAAGCAGGCGGAGCGCGAGGTCGCCGAGCTGACCCGCGAGCTGGAGCGGCTGCAGCGCCGCGCCGTCGAGCTGCGCGAGGACGCGGACCGGCTGACCGCCCGTGCCGCGCGCGAGCGGGGCGAGGACCCGGAGGCCGCGGTGCAGGCCAAGGCCGAGGCGGACGCTGCCGCCGAGGCGGAGGGCGCCGCACAGGCCGAGGTGTCGCTGCCGGCCCAGGCCGCGCGCACCCCGGAGTCCGACGAGGCGCCGCGCCGCTCCTCGTACCGCGACGACCGCGGCAACTACGAGCGCCGTGACCGTCGGGACGACCGTGGTGGCCGTTCCTTCGACCGCAACGACCGTAACGACCGCGGTGGCGACCGGGGCGGTTTCAACCGTGACCGTCGCGACGACCGTGGCGGCCGTTCCTTCGACCGCAACGACCGTAACGACCGCGGTGGCGACCGTGGTGGCTTCAACCGTGACCGTCGGGACGACCGTGGCGGCCGTTCCTTCGACCGCAACGACCGTAACGACCGCGGTGGCGACCGGGGCGGTTTCAACCGTGACCGTCGGGACGACCGTGGCGGCCGCCCCTTCAACCGCGACGACCGTGGCGGCGACCGTGGTGGCTTCAACCGTGACCGTCGGGACGACCGCGGTGGCCGCCCCTTCAACAGCCGCGACGACCGCGGCGGTGACCGAGGCGGTTTCAACCGTGACGACCGTGGCGGCAACGCCGGTGGCCGTTCGTTCGAGCGCCGTGACCACCGTGGCGGCGACCGCCCGTTCAACCGCGACCGCCGCGACGACCGCCCGTCGTCCTTCGGCCGTGACCGCGACAACGACCGTCGCCCGCACGGCCGCCGGGACGACCACCGCGGCGGCAACGCCGGTGGCCGCTCCTTCGACCGCCGCGCCGACAAGCCGCGCTGGAAGCGCAACGGCTGATCCAAGAAGCGCAGCACGTACCGCTGAAACGTCCGTGCGCCGCTGACAGACCGGTGGGTCCGTCCTCCCCAGGACGGGCCCACCGGCGCGTTCATACCGTCCCGCGCACCCTCATAACGGAGTTCTCCGAGCCACTCCGACCCCGCCGACCCCTGATGCCTTCCAGTTGTGGTGCGAGCGCGGGCTATGCTGCTCGGTGCGGGCCATTAGCTCAATTGGCAGAGCAGTGGACTTTTAATCCATTGGTTCAGGGTTCGAGCCCCTGATGGCCCACCGTGGTGGGTCGGAGGAAGCCCCTCCGACCTGTAGTGCAGCGCTCCGTCGGCTCAGGCCGGCCGGAGCGCTGTGTCGTTTCCGCCTCAGGGTCGTTTCCGCCTCAGGGTCGTTTCCGCCTCGGGGATCAGGCTCGTACACCTCCGTTGATCGAAGCGGGGCGGGAGATGACCAGGTGTGTCCCGGTGGTGCGGTCGTATGTCCGTCCCGCAGGAAGAAGCGGGCAGCTCATGGCATTCACGGGTACGGGGCGGTGGCCGGGGTGAGACTCGGGCGCGGGCGGCGGACAGCGGCCGGAGTACCGGATGGGAGCCCACCGTGGAGGAGACGGGGCCGGGACGAGCGGCGGGGAGCCCAGAGCCCGAAGCGACGAGTTTCGTCGGGCGCGGCAGGGAACTGAGCGCCTTGACGGACCTGGTGGTCGGCGCTCGGCTGGTGACGCTGACCGGGGTGGGCGGAGTGGGCAAGACCCGCTTGGCCAAGCGCGCCGCGGCCGAGATGCGGGACGCCTTCCCCGACGGGGTACGGCTGGTCGAACTTTCACCGCTGCACGAGGCGACCTCGATTCCGCTCGCTGTGTATGAAGTGCTGCGGCTGGCCGACCAGACCACGCGGCCGGCGATCGAGGTGGTGGCCGAATGGCTGGCCGACAAGCGGCTGCTGTTGATCCTGGACTGTTGCGAACACCTGGCCGCCGGGTGCGCCGACTTCGTCGAGGCGCTGCTGGCCGCGGCTCCCGGGGCGCACTTCCTGGCCACCAGCCGCTGCCCCCTCAAGGCCCAGGGGGAGCGCGTGATGGCCGTACCGCCGCTGCCCGTCAGTACGGCGGGAAGCTCCCACGGGTCGGTACCGCCCGATGCTGCGGTGCTGTCCGATGCGGTGGTGCTGTCCGACGCTGCGGTGCTGTCCGATGCGACGGTGCTGTCCGATGCGACGGTGCTGTTCATGGAGCGCGCCGCCGAAGCCGCACCCGGTACGGTCCTCGCGGCGGGGGACGGCGCGGCGGTGGCCGAGATCTGCGCACGCCTGGAAGGCATTCCCCTCGCCATCGAACTCGCTGCCGCCCGGCTGCCGGAGATGCCCCTGGACCGGCTCCGTGAGCGGTTGCACGCCCGCTTCGAGACCCTGACCTCCCCCGACCCGTGGCACGGCGAGGGCGAGCGCAGGCACCTGGCGCTGCGCACCACGATCGGCTGGAGCCACGAGCTGTGTGCCCCGCTGGAGCGGCTGGCGTGGGCCCGGCTCTCGGTGTTCGCCGGCGGTTTTGAGCAGGAGGCGGCCGAACGGGTTTGCGAAGGGGGTCCGCTCAGCGGTCACCAGGTGCCGGAGCTCCTGTCCCGCCTGGTGGACAAGTCCGTCCTGCAGCGTACGGAGACCCCGCACGGCCCCCGGTACGCGATGCTCGACACCGTCCGCGAGTACGGCGGGCAGTGGCTGCACGAGCTGGACGAGGAGCGGCAGACGCGCCGTCGGCACCGTGATCACTACCTGCGTGTGGCACGGCGGGGCTGCGACGAGTGGGTCGGGCCCGACCAGGTGCTGTGGTGCGAGCGCGTCATCGCCGAGCACGCCAACATGCGGGCCGCCATGGACTTCTGCCTGACCGGACAGGAACGCCACACCGCCGTGGAGATGGCCGGGTGTCTGGGTTTCCTCTGGCGCTACTGCGGGTTCAGCCGGGACGGACAGCGGTACCTGGACCTGGTACTCGATCCGGAACCCGAGCCCGGCCCGGCGCGGACCTGGGCGCTCTTCGCCCGCGGATCCATCGCCTTCTCCCAAGGAGACCTGGAGGCGGCGGGCCGCTGCGGAGCGGCCTGTGCGGCCGCCGCGTTGCAGCCGGGCCAGGAGGACACCGGAGCTGTCGCCGCCGGTGCCGGGGTCCTGGGGATGAGCCTTGCGATGAGGGGAGAGCTTGTCCGCGCGGCCGAGGTACTCGACGGAGTCCTGCACCGACGCGTCCGGGAGGCACGCTACGAGATCGCCGAGCTCCAGGTCCGCCTGTGCCGCCTGTTCACCCACGTGCTGATGAAGGAGTTCGCCCACGCCCGGGTCGTGGCCGATGAGCTGCGGGCGGAATGCCGGCGATACGGCGAGCGCTGGGTGTGTGCCTACGCGGACTACATGCGGGCGTTGGTGGACCTCGCGCAGGGAGACCCGCACTCGGCGACGGGCCATGCCCGCCAGGCGATGAGGGGGCACTGGGCGCTCCACAACACCACGGGAACCGCGGTGGCCCTGGACGCGCTGGCTTCGGCGGTCCTGGCCGACGGCGACGGGGAGCAGTCGGCGTGGCTGCTGGGCCTTGGCCAGCAGGTCTGGCAGGTCGTCGGCAGCGCGCAGATGGATTCGCCGGGACTCGCCGCCGTTCGCCGGTCCTGCGAGGACCGCGCCCGGCGAGCCCTTGGCGAAGCGGCGTACGAGGCAGCCTTCCGCAAGGGCCTGGAGAGCGGTATGGACGACGGCCTCACTGCTGTCCGACGCGGGCGTTGAACCCGGCTCCGGCTGCCCGGCGGAAGGCCGGGGCGCGCCCGTGATGGTCGGGGCGCGCCCGTGATGGATGGGCGCGCGCCGCAGCTGCGCACACCCTTCTTCCGCGGATCTTCCGCCGGCCGGGAACGCCTGTACGCCGGTCAGGAGTTGAAAGAGTGTCCAGACACATCCAGAGGTATCCGAACGCATCGGTGGCATCCGGAGGGGGCTCGTGGTCGTGACCGTGACCGTGACCCGTCCGGCCCTCGAAGAGTCGCCGCGCGGTGCCGCGGCGGACACCCTGGGACGGCGGTACGGCGGTACGGAGAGCGGTGGGGGAAGGAGGCCGGTGCGGATGGGGCGAGGCAGAGTGGGCGTGCCGGGCGACCGGGAGCGGCGGGCCCGTCGGGACGGGCTGTCGCCGGTCAGCCGCCGGCTGGTCTGCTGGCTGCCCGCTGTGCTCCTGATCGGCGGGCTGGCCTTCGACCTCCTGACGCCGACCCGGTACACCGCCGCGCCGTTCTTCTCGGCGGCGCCGCTGGTCGCCGCGCCGCTGTACTCGCTGCGGAACACGGCGCTGGTCAGCGTCCTGTCCGTACTGGCGGAGCTGGGCGTGGCCGTCTTCCACGGCCGGACCGGCGGCTACGAGTCGTACACCGAAGCGGTGACGGTCCTGGTCGTCGCCCTCCTGGCGCTCGGTATCAACAGGGCCGTGCGGATGACCGACGCCCGGCTCGCCTCCGTGCGCGACGTGGCGGAGGCCGCCCAGCGGGCCGTACTGCCGCTGCCGCCGGACCGCATCAGCGGGCTCGACGTCGCCGCGCGGTACGAAGCGGCGCAGGCGGATGCCCGTATCGGGGGCGATCTGTACGCCGTGCAGGACACCCCGCACGGCGTACGGCTCATCGTCGGCGACGTGCGGGGCAAGGGCCTGGAGGCGGTGGAGGCCGCCGTGATCGTCATCGGCGCCTTCCGGGAGGCCGCGGAGCAGGAGGCCACGCTGGAGGCGGTGGCGGGGCGGCTGGAGCGGGCGCTGCAGCGCGAGGGGAGCCGGCGGGCGGGGCTGGACCAGTTCGAGGGGTTCACCACGGCGGTGCTCGCCGAGGTGCCGTCCGAGCATCGCGGCGTGCTGCGGGTGCTGAACCGCGGCCATCCGGCGCCGCTGCTGCTGTGCGCGGACGGCACGCTGCGCGAGCTGGAGCCGCGGGCCCCGGCGCTGCCGCTCGGGCTGAGCGAGGTCGCGGGCTGGCCGGACCGGGCCGACCAGGCCGATTTCCCGCCCGGCGCGATGCTGCTGCTGTTCACCGACGGGGTGACCGAGGCGCGGGACAGCGGGGGCGTGTTCTACCAGCCGGCGGTCCGGCTGGCCGGCCGGCTGTTCACCGGTCCCGACGCGCTGCTGGACGCCCTGGTGGACGACGTGGCACGGCACACGGGAGGGGAGACGGCGGACGACATGGCCCTGCTGGCGCTACGAAGACCGGAGGGGTAGGGACGGTGCCTCCTCCAGCCACTGCACGCTCTGTCCGTGCTGGCCCGTGAGGGCGACCGGGTGGCCGTCGAGCGCGAGGGTGAGCTGGTGCGCGTCGGCGGGGCGCGGTCCGGGCAGCCACGGCAGCACGCTGTGGTGCTCGTTGGAGACCCAGTGCCCGGCCCGGTCCACCAGGACCGACCGTACGACCCGGGCGAACTCCTCGCGGCGCTCCAGCGGCAGATACGTCAGCACGGCCGTGTGGAAGACCACCAGCGTCGCGTCGCGCGGCGCCCGCGCGGCCAGCGCGGGCAGCTCGTCCAGGAGGTCGCCGCGCACGAGCGGAGCCGGCGGTGCCTGCCGTACGGCCTCGATGGCGTCGCGCTGACGCCGCTGACGTTCCGCCGCATCGGGCGTCGACCCGGGCCAGATCAGCGCCTGGAGCCAGCGCACGTCGTCGGCGTCGGCCACGTCGAGCGGGTTCAGGTCGATCCCCGCCCGCCAGGCGATCCGGGGCAGCCCGGTCGGTACCGGCGTGCCCGGGGACGTACGGCAGGAAAAGACGACCGGGCTGTCCGGAGCGCCGAACTCCGGTCCGTCGTCGTAGCGATAGCGGTACCGGTCCGGGTGCAGGCACAGCCCGGCCGACGCGCCGACCTCCAGGAGCGCGAGCGGCTGGGGGAGCCGGGCGAGGAGCGGCAGCAGTGTGGCGCAGCGCGCGGGTTCGTTGGTCTGCGTGAGCCGCCGCATCATGACGTCGCGTACGTCGTCCCAGTGCCGGATCGTCCACTCGCGCCACGTGCGGTACGCGAAGTCGCCGCGCGGCCCCTGGTCGGCGTGCGGGCCGTCGAGGTAACGGACGGCGGCGAGCAGGAGATTGGGCTGCTGCTTGTTGCCGGGCGGCAGGGAGGCGCCCAGGAAGTCGCAGAATTCCGGGTCCTGGCTGATGCGGGCGGTCAGCTCCTCATGCGCTTCGGACTCGCCCCGCGCCTGCTGCCACGAGAACTCCGCGTACCGATCCGCCACTGCCTGCGCGCTGTTGACGACCATGATCAGACGTTACTGCTCTCACTGTACGTAATCGCTGCGCACCCCTCCGCATAACAACTGACAAACGATCAGTCCGCTACGGGTTTCCGATGCCCGGTCAACTCGCCCCCATTTGGTCATGACTGGTGGCATAAGTCCAGCTCAGCGGGCGTACGGATTCCGGGGAACGCTTGGAATCCGGCCGTCCCGTCCATTACTGTCCGATAACGCAGCGCGGTCGGACCAGCCGTCGCAAGAGGCGGCACCGCGCGGCCGACGCCGAATCCCATAAGCGCACTTCACCACCGCACCACCTGCCCAGGGAACCGGGGAACCACCACCTTGGGGTGAATCGGACGACTCCCCCCGGAGCCGCCCGTAGGAGACCTTCCTGCTCCGAACCCGTCAGCTAACCCGGTAGGCGAGAAGGAAGGAAAGGAGTGCGCCCCCGTGGCGTCCAACAAGCCTGCCCCCGACCCGTCTCCCGGGTCCCCGCACCTCGCGCACGACTCGTACCGCACCCACGATGCGTACGCGGCGCACGGCACCCACGAGTCCCCCAGGACGCACGCCGAGCCGGCGCCCGCCGACACCGCCACCTTCCCCGCCGTGAGCGATCCGGGTGCGGCGGGCGGCCCGTGGGAGGAGTGGAACCCCACCGAGGAGTCCGTACGCCCCGTACGCGGCCGGCACCGCGTGGCCAAGCAGCGCGGCGGCGGCCTCGCCCGCAGCAGTACGGTCCTGGGCGTCGGCGTCATCGCGGCGGTCGGCGCGGGCGGCATGGCCTCCGCGCAGGGCAAGCCGCAGGTCTCCATATCCATGCCCGACCTGGGCAGCATGGCCGAACACGTATCCGAGAAACTCCCCGCGGCGGAGAGCCTGCCGGGCATCGGCGGTCTGGTCTCCCACGACTCCTCCGGTACGGGCGCGGACGGTGCGCAGGGCGGCCCGTTCACCCGGGCGGGCGGCGGCGAGTCCGCGCAGGGCGGCGGCGAGGCGCTCCGCGCCCGCATCCTGGAGCAGGCCGAACAGGCGCAGAGCTCCGCCGACCAGGAGGCCCGCGAGACCGCCGAACAGGCCGCGGTCCAGCAGGCCGAGGCGGACGCGGCCGAGCGCCAGAAGCACGCCGAGAGCGCGAAGAAGAAGGCCGCGGCGGAAGCCAAGGCCAAGGCCGAGGAAGAGGCGCGCAAGAAGGCGGCCGCCGCCCGCGCCGCCGAGCTCGCCGAACTGGCCAAGAGCTACACCCTCCCGGTCTCCTCTTTCACCATCACCGCCACCTTCGGACAGGGCGGCGACCGCTGGGCCGCCGACCACACAGGGCTGGACTTCGCCGCCCCGACCGGTACCCCGGCCAAGGCCGTGCACGGCGGCACGATCACGCAGGCCGGCTGGGCGGGCTCGTACGGCTACCGCATCGTCGTCACCCTCGACGACGGCACCGAGCTCTGGTACTGCCACCTCTCCTCGATGGTGAAGACCTCGGGCAAGGTGAACGCCGGCGACGTCATCGGCCGGGTCGGCGCCACTGGCAATGTCACGGGCCCGCACCTCCACCTGGAGGTCCGCCCGAGCCCGGACACGCCGGTCGACCCGATGCCGTGGCTGCGCGACCACGGGCTGAAGGTCTGACGACGACGCCTGACGACGACGCCTGACGACGACGCCTGACGACGACGTCTGATGACGACGTCTGATGACGACGATGGCGTGAAGGTCTGAGAACGCCCGCTCTCCGGGGTCGCCTTCGGGGTCGTCTTCGGGCGCGCCTTCGGGCCATCCTCCGCCCGCCGGGCTTCCGTCCGCCCGTCCGGGGCACTTGTCCGCCGTCGCCGCCGCCTCGTGCGCCCCGCTCCGCCGCGACCGGGAACCGGGCGTACTAGCAGGAGGGGAGAGGCGGTGGCCGACGGCCGGGTCTCCGCGTAGCGCGGGCCCGCACACCACGGCGGCCCTGATGGCCACCCGCACACCGCGGGGGCCATCGGGCCGCCGGGCGTATCTTCGGCCGTCCGGCGAGCGCAACCCATCCCGCTCCCGCAGAATGAACGGGCCCCCGCCACCGCGCCCCAAGAAGAACGGCGCCGAGCCAAGGACGGCCCCAGTGGAGTGGACCCTCGAAGTTGTCACCGTCCCCGTCACCGACCAGGACCGTGCGAAGCGCTTCTACGAAGAACAGTGCGGCTTCAAGGCCGACGTGGACTCGCAAGTCGCCGAAGGGGTACGGATCATCCAGCTGACCCCGCCCGGTTCGCGCTGCTCGATCGCCCTCATCCAGGGCCTGCCGCCGGCACCCGGCCAGTCCGCCATGGCCCCGGGCTCGCTCCAGGGCCTGCAGCTGTGCGTGGTGGACATCGAAGCGGCCCACGCGGAGCTGGTACGGCGCGGGGTGGAGGTCGGTCCGGTACAGCATCTCGGCGCCGAGGGCTGGGCCGAAGGCCGCGGCGAGACGTGGAACTCCTTCATGTTCTTCAAGGACCCCGACGGCAACGGCTGGACGGTCCAGGAGGCACCGTCCCCGCTCAGTAACCGCTAGGGCGGCAGGCAGTCGGCATTCGAGTGACGCCCCGTCACGTCCCGGAATAACTCCGCCTCCCAACCCCGCTGACGCTCACATGTCCACGTCTTCCGCTTCTTCCGCCCCCACGCCCGGCCACGGCCCCGTCCCCGTCGCCGCCACCAAGCCCCTGGGCTCGCTCACGGTCTCCCCCCTCTCCCTCGGCGGCAACGTCTTCGGCTGGACCGCCGACGTGGCGACGTCCTTCGAGGTGCTGGACGCGTTCACCGGGGCCGGCGGCAACTTCATCGACACGGCCGACGCCTACTCCGTCTTCGCCCCCGGCAACAAGGGCGGCGAATCCGAGACGATCATCGGCGACTGGCACACCGCCCGCGGCAACCGCTCCGACCTCGTCATCGCCACGAAGGTCGGCGCCCTCCCCGACCGCAAGGGCCTGTCCGCCGCCAACATCAAGGCGGCCGTCGACGAGTCCCTGACCCGCCTCCGCACCGATCACATCGACCTCTACTACACCCACTACGACGACGAGTCCGTCGAGGTCTCCGAGATCATCTCCACCCTCGACGACCTGGTGAAGGCCGGCAAGGTCCGCGAGATCGGCGCCTCCAACATCTCGCCCGAGCGGCTCCAGGCCTCACTCGAATTCTCCGAACGCGAGGGCCTGGCCAAGTACGTCGCCCTCCAGCCGCACTACAACCTCGTCTCCCGCGACACGTACGAGGGCCCGCTGCGCGACATCGCCGCCCGCCACGGTCTGGGCGCCATGCCGTACTACGGCCTTGCCTCCGGCTTCCTGACCGGCAAGTACCGTCCGGGCACCGACGTGGACAGCGCCCGCTCCGGCAAGGCCGCCGCACACCTCGCCACCGAGCGCGGCCGCCGCGTCCTGGCCGCCCTGGACGAGGTCGCGGCCCGCCACGACGCCGAACAGGCCACCGTCGCCCTCGCCTGGCTCGCCGCCCAGCCCACCGTCACGGCCCCGATCGCCAGCGCCCGCACGGTCGCCCAGCTCCCGGCCCTCCTGGCCCTCGGCACCCTCCCCCTCACCCACGAGGACCTCACCCTCCTGACGGACGCCTCGGCGTAGTCCACGAGACCCGCGCTACACACCAAGGGCGGCTGCGTACGGGTAGTACGCAGCCGCCCTCGTCTTCTCCCTCCCCCATGCTCACTTCCGGTCGACGACCACCCACGAAGCCGCCGCCACGGCCCCCGCCACCGCGAACACCGACGGCCAGGCCCCCACCTTCTTCGCCAACGGATGCGACCCGGCGAACGCCGCGACATACAGCCCGCTCAACGCCGCCGCCGTCCCGTTCCCACCCTTCCGCTGCCACTCCCGAGCAGCCACAGCCCCGGCCGCCGCCAACGCCACCCCACCAAGCGGCCGCTTCTTGGTCCATCGAGCCACCCCATACCCCGCGACCAGCCCCGCAGCCGCCACCACACCCGCCGGAACCCGAGCCATCACGACAACCTCCACATCAAGGGATCTTTCAATCGACCTTATGACTAAGCGCCTTGACGGCAGCGAGGGGGTTGAGTGACGCCCATCACTTTGCGTCTAGGTTCGATCGAAAGTGATCAAAGGTTGCCACGATGGGTCGATGGCGAATGAAACGTTCATTGGGCATGTGGACGGGGCGATCCCAGGCTCCTCCTTCGAGAGCAGGGATGCCGTAAAGGCGGCGAATCTGCACTCGCAGAATCAGGCGGGGATTTCCACCAACAAGGACTCGGACGGCCAACGGGTGGCAAATGCGATCGTCCTCAACGGTGGATACGAAGACGACGAAGATCACTGGCACTGGATCCGCTACACCGGTGCTGGCGGTCGGAACGACTCCAAGAAGAATCAAGTTGCTGACCAGGACTGGGAGCAGCAGACCAATGCGGCGTTGAAGCTGAGCTACGAGCGTGGTCACCCCATCCGCATCATCCGCGGGCATGAAGGCGATAAGCGGTACTCGCCGAAGAACGGCTACCGCTATGACGGCCTTTACGGAATCACAGACATCCGCATGGTGGAAGGGAAGTCTGGGTGGCAGATCTGCCAGTTCGATCTGCATCGCCTGACGGACTCGAAGCAGGAGCTTACGGAGCCCGAGCAGAAGATCGCCGCGCTCTTTGACTTCGACGCGGAAGAGAAGTTCCCCGAAACGCGTACGACGACCGTGCAGCGCATCGTGCGGGACACCGCGGTCGTACGGCGAGTGAAGGGCATGTACGACCACGAATGCCAGGTGTGTGGCTTCCGCCTGGTGGGCGGCGATGGCAAGGCGTACAGCGAAGGGGCCCACATTCGCCCGCTGGGGAAGCTGCATCGTGGACCCGACGTAGAGCAGAACGTCCTCTGTCTCTGCGCCAACTGTCACGTGCGTCTCGATAAGGGCGCCATCTACATTTCCGATGACTGGCGTGTTGTGGAACGAGGGGCTGTCTTGCAACCGGGTGCGGTCTTCCCTGAGCTCACCCGATTCCCTGAACACAACATTGGCACGGACTACACCGAGTACCACCGGAAGTGGTGGGACAAGAAGCTTTCCGCGTCATAGCGCGCGCTGTCGTGCAATCAGAGGGCCCATCAGTGGGGACGGTGGATGTGCTGGTGGGCGTGGGTGAGGGCTGGGTGGGCTAGGGGTTTGGTTTGCCAGAGGTGGTGGAGGAGGGCGCGTTCGCGGGTGTGGAAGTCGGGGGTGGGGCCCGTGCGGTGGGCGCGGCGGCGGAGGAAGGCGAGGGAGGTGGCCAGGGCGGCGTATTCCGTTACGGCGCGGGCGGCGGCCGGGCCGTGGGTGCGGCGGGCTATCGAGCGGGCGAGGGCGCGCGTCCTGAGGGAGGAGAGGGTGAGCGGGTCGGTCGGGGTGAGCCAGCCGGCGGCCGCGTACGGGGGGAGGTACGTGCGCAAGGAGAGCAGCTCCTGGCGGCGGGACCAGACGGCGAGGCAGGAGAGAGCGGCGAAGACCGGGACCATGAAGAGCCCGTAGACGGCCAGGAACCCGAAGCTGCCGAGGGACGAGGCGCTGTTCCATATGGAGTGGAGCAGGATCGCCGTCGTGAGGCCGAGGGCGGGGAGCGCCAGGCGCAGCGAGCGGTGGTGGGGGTAATGGGTCGCAGCTATGCCGAAGGACAGGCCGGTGAGGACCGTGAAGAGCGGGTGCGCGAACGGCGACATGATGACGCGTACGAAGAAGGTGCCGGCGGTGAGCGAGTCGGCGAGGCCGGCCAGTGAGTGCAGGCTGAACGAGCCGAGCGAGAGGTCGCGGCCGACGGCGTTGCCGAGGTAGAGGACGTTCTCGGTGAACGCGAAGCCGGTGGCGGTGAGGCCGGCGATGACGATGCCGTCCGTGATGCCGTCGACGTGCCGGCGGCGGAAGAGGAAGAGGAGGAGGACGGCGGCCGCCTTCGCCGTCTCCTCGACGACCGGGGCGACGACCGTACTGCTCCAGGTCTCGGCGTCGGTCGGGGAGACGCTGGCGATGTTCGTACTCAGCCATTGGGTCGCGAAGCCGTTGGCGGTGATCGCGACGAGGGTCGCGGCGCAGGCGCCCCAGGCGAAGGCGAACGCGAGGTTGCGCCAGGGTTCCGGTTCCACGCGGTCCAGCCAGCGGAAGGCCGTGACGAGGATCGGTACCGGGAAGACGGCGAGGGCGAAGCCGACCAGGAACCCTTCCGTGCCGGTCTGGCGGCGGACCAGGGTCAGGATGGCTATGCCGGAGAGCGTCAGCAGGGCTATGAGGGTGATGAGGGAAGCGATGCGGAGCACCGCCCGGCGGGGGGCGCGTTGCTTGCCTACGCGTACGCCGCTGCCGTGCTCGAGCGCGCCTCTGCCGTGTTCGTGTATGCCTCTGCCGTGTTCCTGTATGCCTCTGCGGCGGGTGTCCGTCGTTGCGCCGGCGGGGGGCTGGGGCAGAGGCGGTGGACCGCTCGGGGGTCCGTACTGGGGGCCCGAGGGGCGGTCCGGTGACGGCTTGGACGGGTGCACTCTTCGACAGTAACCACGAGGTGGCGGCGGCGCGCGCAGTCGTGCACCGGGGCTGAGAGCCGATGGGTGGGGCGGTCGGTACGGGCCAGTTTTGCCCGTACCTGTGTACGGATTGGGCCGGTACGGATCGCGGAGACTCCGGCGTCCGTCGGCTCAGTCCGTGCGGCGGCGGAAGAGGAGGTCGTGGACGACGTGGCCCTTGTCCAGGCCCTGGCCCTCGAACTTGGTGAGGGGGCGGAATTCCGGGCGGGGTGCGTAGCCGGAGTCCGGATGGAGGTTCTCCAGGGTCGGCTCGGCGCTCAGGACCTCGAGCATCTGCTCCGCGTACGGCTCCCAGTCGGTGGCGCAGTGGACGGTCGCGCCCGGGGCGAGCCGCGTGCTGACCAGGGAGAGGAACTCCGGCTGGATCAGGCGGCGCTTGTGGTGGCGCTTTTTCGGCCACGGGTCCGGGAAGTACACGCGCAGACCGGCCAAGGAGGCGGGCGCGAGCATCTCGCGGAGGAGGATGATCGCGTCGCCGTTGGCCACCCGGACGTTGGACAGGCCGTTGCGCTCGGCCAGGGCAAGGAGGTTGCCCTGGCCGGGGGTGTGGACGTCGCAGGCGAGGATGCCGGTGTCCGGGTCGGCGGCGGCCATCTGGGCGGTCGCCTCGCCCATGCCGAAGCCGATCTCCAGGACGACGGGCAGGTCGTGACCGTCGAAGAGCTCGTTCAGGTCGATCCGGGAGAGGCCGTCGATGTCCAGGCCCCACTTGGGCCACAGGCGGCGGAGCGCGTCGGCCTGGGTGGGGGAGACGCGGCTGCGGCGAGGCTGGAACGAACGGATGCGCCGTTCGTGGTGCGAGCCCGCCGGGTCGGCGGCCGGTCCGGTCCCGTCGGGGAACATCGGCTCGCCGCGGTGGCGCGTCTGGTGCGCCTGGTGCGCCTGGCGCACGGGGGGCGTCTGGGGCGCGACGGGGTGCGTCTGGGGGATGGCGGAGGCGCCCGCGTATCCCTCGGGTGCGGTGGGGGCGGCGTCGGCTGGGGTGACGGGGTTCTCGGACACAGTGGGTCGATTCTACGGGCGGGGGAGCGGGGCCGACGGGGTCGGTGGTCGGTGGCCGGGGAGGGCTGTCCGGCTGCCCGCCGGTGGCCGGGTGCCGCTGTGCCCACCCGTGCCGCCCCTAGCGGCACGACTGCCCACAGCGGCGGCGGGGCCAACAGCGGCGGCGGGCAGTCCGCAGCGGCGGCGGGCAGTCCGCAGTGGTAGCGGGCGGCCCACAGTGGTAGTGCGCTGGTTACCCGAGGGACCGCAGTGCTCGGGCTGCTATTTCTCGGCCGATGGGGAGGGACGCCGTGGCCGCGGGGGACGGGGCGTTGAGGACGTGGATGGTGTGCGGGCCCTCGGTGATGAGGAAGTCGTCCACGAGGGTGCCGTCGGGCAGCACCGCCTGGGCGCGCACGCCGGCCGGGCAGGGAGTGAGGTCGTCGGCCGTGACCGCCGGGAGCAGGCGACGCACCGCGTCCGTGAAGGCGCGCTTGGAGAGGGAGCGGTGCAGCTCGCCCACGCCGTACCGCCAGTGGCGGCGGGCTATCTGCCAGGCGCCCGGATACGCCAGGGTGCCGGCCAGCTCGCCGGGCCGGACCGTCCGCCAGTCGTACCCCTCGCGGGCCAGCGCCGGGACGGCGTTCGGCCCGAGGTGGACCTCGCCGTGTACGCCGCGGGTGAGGTGGACGCCGAGGAACGGGAAGGCCGGGTCGGGGACGGGGTAGACCAGGCCGCGGACCAGGGAGTCGCGCGCGGGGGAGAGGGAGTAGTACTCGCCGCGGAACGGGACGATGCGCATCCCGGGGGCGTCACCGGCCAGCCGGGCGACGCGGTCGCAGTGCAGGCCCGCGCAGTTCACCAGCGTGCGGGCGCGGACGACCCGGCCGCCGGCCGTACGCACCGCGACGCGGCCGCCGCGCCGGCCGATCGTCCGCACGTCCGCGCCGTACTCGATGCGCGCGCCGCCCTCCGTCGCGAGCCGGCCCAGCAGCTCCGCGACCGCGCCGAAGTCGGCCACGCCGGTCGTGCCGACATGGATGGCCGCGAGGCCGCGCACCTCCGGCTCGTACTCCTGGATCTGCGCGGGGCCCAGCTCGCGGACGGGGATGCCGTGCTCGCGGCCGCGCTGGATGAGGGAGTGCAGGCGGGGCAGCTCGGCGCGGTCGGTGGCGACGATCAGCTTGCCGGTGATGTCGTGCGGGATGTCGTGCTCGGCGCAGAACTTGACCATCTCGGCCGAGCCTTCGAGCGCGAAGCGGGCCTTGAGGGAGCCGGGTGGGTAGTAGATGCCGCTGTGGATCACGCCGCTGTTCCGGCCCGTCTGGTGGCGGGCGGGGCCGGGCTCCTTCTCCAGTACGACGACTCGGGTGCCGGGCGCTTCCCGGGTGATCGCGTACGCCGTCGAGAGGCCGACGATGCCGGCGCCGATGATCACGACGTCGCAGTCGGAGCGGGGAGCGGTGCCGGGGGTCCCGGCGGGCCAGGAGGCGTCGACAGGCCTGGAGGCGTCGGCGGGCCGGGGATCGCCGACGGTCCGCGCGTCGTCCCCTCCTGCGCCCGCGGGCTCCGGCGCCCCTGTTTCCGCACGCCGCGCGGCCCCCGCGCCCTCACCCGGGGCCTGCCCCGCGGGCCGCCCCTCCGCCTGCTCGAACGTCATCGCGGCAGCACCTCCCCATCACGAGCAACGTCACGTCACGACCGACATACCCATCATGACGGGGGGCACTGACATCCGTCCCGCACCGGCTCCGTCGCCCGGGCCTTGACCAGGGCGGCGCACCGGGAAGAGCCGCCCGAAAGAGCGCACCGGGAGGGGGCGGGCAGGCGGGCGACCGCCTAGACCGGCGCCACCAGCAACGGCCGCGCCCGTTCCCGCAGCTCCACCACGCGTGGCTCGTCGCCGTACGGCTCCAGCCGGTGCAGGAGGTCGCGCACGTACTCCGTGGTGCGGGCGGAAGAGATGCGCCCGGCCACCTCGACCGCGCGGGTGCCCGCCGCGCAGGCCGCGTCCAGATTGCCCGATTCCAGCTCGGCCACCGCCGACACCACCAGCCGCAGGCCGTGCGAGCGCACGAATTCCTCGGTCGGGCGGGACAGGGCCTGTTCCGTGAAGCGCCGTACCTGGCGCGGAAGTCTCAGGTCGCGGTAGCACTCGGCGGCATCGGCCGCGAACCGCTCGTACGAGTAGAAGTCCAGCCAGGACGGGTCCGGGTCGCCCTCACGGGACCGTTCGAGCCAGCCCTCGGACGCCTTCAGGGCGACCTCGCAGGCGCGGCCTTCGCCGGCCTTCGCCTGGGCGCGCGCCTCGACCAGCCGGAAGAAGCTCATCGTGCGGGCGGTCGCCAGCCCCCGGTTCCGCTCCAGCGCGGCCTGGGCGAGGTCGACGCCCTCGTCGGCGAAGCCGCGGTAGGTCGCCTGCAGCGACATCGAGGCCAGGACGTAGCCGCCCAGGGGTACGTCGGCGGCGGCGCGGGCGAGGCGCAGCGCCTGGATGTAGTACCGCTGCGCCGCCTCCTGCTGGCCCGTGTCGAACGCCATCCAGCCGGCCAGCCGGGTCAGCTCGGCCGTCGCCCCGAACAGCGCGCGTCCCACCTCGTCGCTGTACGAGGCGAGGAGTAACGGGGCCGCGTCCACCCGGAGGCACTCGGGCACCATCGAGGAACGCCAGTCGCCGCCGCCGTACTTGGAGTCCCAGCGGCGCGCGTCCTCGGCCGCCTCGCGCAGCTTGGAGACGTCGCTGTGGCCGACGTGCTGCGGCAGCGGCTCGCCGCCGGCGACCGCCGCGTCCTTCGGGTCGTCCTTGCCGGCCGGGTCCTTGCCCGAGGGGACGGACGTACTGGGGACCCCGGAGGCCGTCGGCGCGCCACCAGGTGCGGCGACCGGGCCCGAAGGGCTGCCCTCGGGGCCCGCGTCCGCCTCCGTGTCCTGCGGTCCGCCCCGGCCCGTTCTCGCCTCGGGAACGCCCCGCGCCACCGAGCTGTCGGCCGGGGATATGAGCCAGCGGGAGGCCGGAGTGGCGTATGCGCTGACGGAGAAGGAACCGGCCAGGCTCTGCCAGATGCCGCCGCCGCCCGCCCGCCGTCCGGCCAGATCCAGCCGGTACAGCTCGGTCGCGGACCGTACGGCCGCGTTCACGTCGCGTGGGAAGGACAGGCCCACTTCGGGCGCGGGGTCGGCGTCGGCCAGCCCGATTTCGTGCAGAGGCACCGGCCGGCCGAGCTTGCTGCCGATCGCAGCCGCAATCAAGTGCGGCGCCGCTCCCTGCGGCACCATGCCCTTCGACACCCACCGGGCGACCGAAGTCTTGTCGTAGCGGAGCGTCAGGCCACGCTGCGCACCGAGGTCGTTGACCCGGCGGGCGAGCCCGGCGTTACTGATCCCCGCGAGGGCGAGAACGGTGCCGAGTTTTTCGTTCGGCCCGCGAGTATCCCTGGACATGCGCACCCCTCGACCAAGCGACGGCCACCCCGTACTCCCCGGGGCATGCGTCCACCCAGAGTAGTTCGCTGAATCCCGACCGTTAAGGGCCGGTGTCCCGGATGGCGAGATTCGTGTCTGGAGAGGAGGACGCGCGTGGGCATGTGCTCCGGGTACGTGTTGCCGTGCGCCCGTCCGTGCGCGCTGGCCGCTCCATGGCGGGCACGTTTCCATGGGACTTGCGTGGGTCGGCCCGCTGCACTGGATCCAGTGGGCTGGGGGACACCGCCACCTCATTCCCCGCGGGTGGCGGTCCGGTCCGGGGGGTGAGTCCCACCTCCCGGACTGTCGCGATCACTTACGCAACGCATCGGAACGGGACCGCCAGGCGGTCCGTACGGTCCGCCGCCCGGGTCGCGCGCCCCAACGGCCGCCCCTGAATGCGCCGGGTACGCGCCGAGAGCGCTTCCGCCCGCAACGTATCGGTACGGAACGGACTTTGGCTGAATACCGTCACCCGCCGTTTTTCCGCCGTAGGCGGCGCGCAGCCCCGGGAAGCGGACCGCGCAGCCCCCAGAAGCGGCCCGCGCGGCTCCTGAAGGTGGGTGCGCGCTGCTCTTCGGAGCGGTGTCGCGGCTCCAGAGGGCGCCCGCGCGTACACGCCGTCCTCATGCCGCCTCCCACCCGCCCCTGTCGTGGCAGAGTGGTCCGCACAACTGCTGTGCCACGCGCTGTGCGGGGCGGACGAGTGCCCCGTGACCGGCGTACGGAGCGACGGGGAGACGGGCGGAGGCCGCGATGCGCTGGTTGGTGGGGTGGAGCAGTACCGCCACGGGCCCGGACCCCATCGACGACAGCCGTACGGTGCTCCCCGTAGGGGCCCAACTCCTGTGGGGCGACCCCGATCCGCTGTGGGCGGTCGGCGACTGGCGCCCCGATGAAGTACGCATCGTGCAGGCCGACCCCGAGACCCGGATCGCGGTCTTCGGGGTGTGCGGCGCCACCGACGACCAGTTGCGGGTGGGCCTCCTCGCCGCACGAGGCGGTGCGCTGCGCCATCTCACCGCCTGGCCCGGCAGTTACACCGCCGTCGCCCAGGTGGGCCGGCGGCTGACGGTCACCGGCGATCTGGCGGGCGCGCGCCCGGTGTTCCACACCCGGTGGGCGGGCGGCACGGCCTACGCGACCGCCGCGCTGCCGCTCGCCGACCTGATCGAGGCGAGCCTCGACGTCGGGCACCTCGCGGCACTGCTGGCCTGCCCGGACGCCCCCGAGGCGCTCGGCACCGGCACGCCGTACATGGGCGTGCGGCGCGTGCCGCCCGGCCACGCCCTCGTGCTGCGCGGCGGCTCCAGCGAGATCACCTCGTACGAACAGACCCATTCGCTCGCCGTCTCGGCGCCGCAGCTCGCGCCCGAACAGGCCGTGGACGGCGTGCGGGAGGCGCTCGTGGACGCCGTACGGGCCCGGCTGGCGGCCCCGCGGCACGCGCCCGACCCGCACGGCGGCCCGGGCGCCGCGGGCGGCCTCGACCCCGGC
>NZ_JBEPFC010000128.1:0-16389 GCF_040301705.1 Streptomyces sp. NPDC000151
CTCTGGGCGGCCGCCCGGCCGGGCCCGGTCACCGCGGCCGTCGCCGTCGCCCCCGTCGCCGACCTCGCCCGCGCCCATGAACTCCGGCTCAGCGAAGGCGCGGTGGCGGAGTTCCTGACCGGCGCGGGAGTGGCGGAACGTATCGCCGAAGTCGACCCCGTACGGCTGCCGCCCCGCGTACCCGTGACGGTCCTGCACGGTACGGACGACCCCGACGTCCCGGTCGAGCTGTCGCGGCGGTACGTCGCCGCGCACCGCGACACCGGCCGCGGCGCGCCCGCCGTGCGCGAACTGTCAGGCGTCGGGCACTACGCGGCCGTCACCCCGGGCACGGCGGCGTGCGGAGCGCTGGTGACCGCGCTGCGGGAGGCGTCCCGGGAGGAACGGTCGGAACCACGGCCCACCCCTGACGCATGACGGGTGTCCGGCGGTACCGTCCCCCCATGGCAGCCGTAGCCGCATTCGACCCCTGGTCGCCCGAGTTCGTCGCCGACCCCTACCCCGGCTTCGCCGGGCTGCGCGAAGCGGGCCGGGTGCACTACTTCCCGCCCAGCGACCAATGGCTGGTACCGCGGCACGCGGACGTCGGCGCGCTGCTGCGGGACCGCCGCCTCGGCCGTACGTATCTGCACCGCTTCACCCACGAGGAGTTCGGCCGCACCCCGCCCCCGCCCGCGCACGAGCCCTTCCACGTACTCAACGACAACGGCCTGCTCGACCTGGAGCCGCCGGACCACACCCGCCTGCGCCGCCTGGTGTCGAAGGCGTTCACGCCCCGCACGGTCGAGCAACTGGCGCCCGTCGTCGAGCACTTGGTGGACGGCCTGGTCGCGGACTTCGTCGCGGCGGGCGGCGGCGACCTGCTGACCGCGATCGCCGAACCCCTGCCCGTCGCGGTCATCGCGGAAATGCTCGGCATCCCGGAGGCCGACCGGCCGCTGCTGCGCCCCTGGTCGGCGGCGATCTGCGGGATGTACGAGCTGAAGCCGGGCGAGGAGACGGCGCGGCGCGCGGTACAGGCGTCCCTCGAATTCTCTGCCTATCTACGGGAGTTGATCGCCGCGCGGCGCAAGGAGCCGGGGGAGGACCTGATCAGCGGCCTGATCGCGGCGTACGACGAGGGCGACCGGCTGAACGAGCAGGAGATGATCTCCACCTGCGTCCTGCTGCTCAACGCGGGCCACGAGGCGACGGTCAACACCACGGCCAACGGCTGGCTGGCCCTCTTCCGCCACCCCGAGCAGCTGGCCGCGTTGCGCGCCGCACCGGACGCGCTGCTGCCGACCGCCGTCGAGGAACTGCTCCGGTACGCCACACCGCTCCAGCTCTTCGAGCGCTGGGTGCTGGACGACATCGAGATCGACGGCACGGTGATCCCGAGGGGCGCGGAGGTCGCCCTTCTCTTCGGCTCGGCCAACCGCGACCCGGCGCGCTTCGACCGCCCTGAGGAGCTGGACCTGTCCCGCGCGGACAACCCGCACGTCTCCCTCGGCGCCGGCATCCACTACTGCCTGGGTGCCCCGCTCGCCCGCCTCGAACTGGCCGCCTCCTTCAGGGCCCTGCTGCGCGCCGCCCCTTCCCTCCGCCTCGCCGCCGAACCGTCCTGGAAGCCGAACTTCGTGATCAGGGGCCTGGAGGAACTGCTGGTCGAGGTCTGAGGAGACGAGACCAGGGCCGGCCGGTGGCGCGTAGTACTTGAGACGGACCCGCGCAGATCCCCACTGGGCCGGACGCCACCGCCCGCCCCCGTACATACCGTGGTGGGCGTGAACGAGACACCTCAGTACGTGAACGGCCCTGAAGCCCGGATGGCGAGCGGCGCGCTCCGCGGCCTGCGCCGGGATCTGTTCACCCACGCCTTCGCCTTCCATCCGATGCCCCCGCTGGACGGCGAGAAGGCGGCCGGCTGGGTGCCCTGGCTGCCGTCCCGGATCGGCCGGAGCCTGCGCTGGCTCCCACACGCGCTCGTCATCGGCTTCGCCGCCTGCGTACTGCTGGCCGTCTCCGCCGTTTCGGACGGCTCCGGCCTGTCGTTGCTGCCGCTGGTCTTCGGCGTACTCGTCGCGGGCCCGCCCGCGATGACACTCGTCCGCCCGGTCGGGGCGTTCTGGGTGTCGCTGCTGGCCGTGGGCTTGGGACTGCTCAGCGGCGACAGCTGGCAGCTTGCGCTTCTCGCGCACCTCGGGACGATGACCCTGGTCGTCCTGCGTACCCGGCCCCGCCTGGCCCCGGAGATGTGGGTGGTGACGTTCGTCGTCCTCATGCCCGGTGTCGCCGTCTTCGGCGCCGGCGGGTCCGGCCTGCCGGAACTGGCGGTCATGAGCGGCGTCGTCCTGTTGGCCGCCGCGGCCGTACGTGCCTGGCGCGAGGAACGGCAGCAGGTCGTGCAGACCCGTACGGTCACCGCCGAGGAGCGGTCGCGCCGCACCCTTCTGGAGGAGCGCGCGACCATCGCCCGCGAGCTGCACGATGTCGTCGCGCACCACATGTCGGTGATCGCCATCCAGGCGGAGGCCGCGCCGTACCGCGTCCAGGACACGCCGCCCGAGCTGGCCATCGCCTTCACGACGATCCGCGAGAACGTCGTGGCAGCACTCGACGAACTGCGGCGCATCCTGGGCGTCGTACGCTCCGAGGACCCGGACGCCTTCGCCGGTCCGGAGGCGCCGCAGCCGACCCTCGCCGACCTGGACGCGCTGGTGGAGAGCGTGCGCGGCGCGGGGCTGACGGTCGCGGCTGTGGTGACGGGGGCGGTACGGCCGCTGCCGCAGGGCGTGGAGCTGTCGGCGTACCGCATCGTCCAGGAAGCGCTGAGCAACACGCTCCGGCACGCACCGGGCGCGGAGGCGCGGGTCGAAGTCGCGTACGTACTGGGCGGTCTGGGCCTCCGCATCGTCAACGGCCCCCCGAACCGCCTGGCCAAGCCGTCCCCCGGCGCGGGCCACGGCGTCCTCGGCATGCACGAACGCGTCGGCATGCTCAACGGCGAGATGACCAACGGCCCGACGGACGACGGCGGATACGAGGTCACGGTCTTCCTCCCGGCGGCCACCCCCGCGCCACCGAACTCCGATACCACCTCCCCCGTCTCCCCGGAGAGGCCGCAAGCATGATCAAGGTCCTGATCGTCGACGACCAGGTCATGGTCCGCGAGGGCTTCTCGGTCCTCCTCAACGCCATGCCGGACATCGAAGTCGTGGGCGAGGCGGTGAACGGCCGCGACGCCGTCGAAAAGGTCGCGGCCCTGCGCCCGGACGTCGTCCTGATGGACATCCGTATGCCGGAGGTCAACGGCCTCGACGCGACCCGCGAGATCGTCGCCGCCGACGCGGACGCCAAGGTGCTCGTTCTGACCACCTTCGACCTGGACGAGTACGTGTACCAAGCGCTCCGCGTGGGAGCCAGCGGCTTCCTGCTCAAGGACGCGTCCGCCGGTCAGCTGGCCGACGGCGTACGGATCGTGGCAGCCGGCGAAGCGCTGCTCGCACCGGCCGTGACCAAGCGGCTGATCTCGGAGTTCTCCCGGCTGGGCGCGCCCCGGCCGCCCGCCCAGGAACGCATCGGCGATCTCACCGAACGGGAGACGGAGGTCCTGGTACTGGTCGCCCAGGGCCTCTCCAACGGCGAGATCGCCGCCCATCTCGTCGTGGCCGAGTCCACGATCAAGACGCACGTGAGCCGCATCCTGGTGAAGCTCGGCCTCCGCGACCGCACCCAGGCCGCCGTCTTCGCCTACGAGACCGGCCTGGTCACCCCGGGCCTCTGAGAAAGCCGAAGTCGCATTGAGAAAGCCGAAGCCGCATTCATTGTCCACAGGCTGTGGACAATGAATGCGGCATCACCCGTCCCGGCCCCGTCCGGGCATCGCTCACGAAGAGTGAGAAGCGTCACCTCCGGGCGGCCTCACCTCCGGGGCAGCGTCAGCCGCCACGCGGCCGGCTGGACCGTCCACGTCCGCGTCCTGACCGGCCCGCCGATCACCGCGTCCGCCCGGTAGCGGAAGTCGGGCCCGGAGACCGTCACGGCCCGCGCCCGTACCCGTACCGGCGCCTCCGTGGCCTGCCACTGCACGATCACCTCGGCCAGCCCTTCGGGCTCCTGCGAGGGGTACGCCGCCCCATCGCCCGGCGCCGCGCCCTCCGGCGCCGTACAGCCCACGGGCGCGACCGACACCCGGTGCACCGGCCGGTCCAGGTCCGCCAGTACGACGCCGTCCGCCTCCACACGGAGCCGCGGCGGCAGCCGCCCGTCGCGCCGCCCGCCGCCCGGAACGGGCGCCGTGAGCAGCGACAGGGCCGCTCTGGCGGTCCGGGCGGCCGGGGCCCACCAGGGACGCTGCGCGGGCACCCGGGGCCCCTCAGCGGCCGTACGGGCGGGTTGTGCGGCCTGCTCGGCCGGGTCGCCGCCAGGGATGCGCAGCCCGCCCAGCACGATCCCGTCGCTGTCGTCGGAGAGCAGGTCGAGGATGCGTTCCTGGCCGTCCAGGACGGCGCGCGCGGCGGTCACGGTGTCCGTGGGGACGCCCAGCGCCCGGCTCAGCGCGATGGCGGAGGGCATCCCGACCGGCACCATCGAGAGGGTCACGCGAGGCAGCTCGCGCTCCTTGTGGAGCAGCTCGACGGCGCGCAGGAGGGCGCGGTCGTCGCCGATCACCACAGGGCGGCGTTGCCCCCTTCGGGCGAGCACCCGGGCGAATTCCCCGGGGTCGTCCGGAAAGCAGATCTTCGTGGTCGCGGCCGCGCACAGGACGTCTTTGGCGATACGCACGGACTCGCCGTCCACACGGCGGGCGACCGGGTCGATGACCACGAGCAGGGAGCGCCCGGCAAGGTCTGGAGCCGACACCTCGGTCCTTCCTAGGGCTTGCGTTCTCTCGGGGAACGGACTCGGACGGGACGGGGGACAAAACAGTCGTAGCGGCCACCGCCGGCCCCCGTATCCCGGCGGTGGCCGGGCGCCCGGGACTGTCCTGTTCGTCGCCCGAGAGAAATGTTCGGTAATCTCTCGGTGCAAGAGCCCCTGTCGTTGTTGCGCCAGGGGCTTCGTCTATCCGGGGCACCGGTTCGACGGCTCGCGCGGCGGCTGCACCAGGCAGTGAGCCGCTCGCACGTTGGACATGCCCCGCCCGGAAGGGGTGTACGCCTGTGCCCGCACTTGTGCTGCTCGGTGCTCAGTGGGGTGACGAGGGCAAGGGAAAGGCCACCGACCTGCTCGGTGGATCCGTTGACTATGTAGTGCGCTATCAGGGCGGCAACAATGCCGGCCACACGGTCGTCGTGGGCGACCAGAAGTACGCACTGCACCTGCTCCCTTCCGGGATCCTCTCGCCGGGGTGCACCCCGGTCATCGGTAACGGTGTCGTCGTCGACCCGGCGGTCCTGCTCTCCGAGCTGAGCGGACTGAACGAGCGCGGCGTCGACACGTCCAAGCTGCTGGTCAGCGGTAACGCCCATCTGATCACGCCGTACAACATCACCGTCGACAAGGTGACCGAGCGCTTCCTCGGCAAGCGGAAGATCGGCACCACGGGGCGCGGCATCGGCCCGACCTACGCCGACAAGATCAACCGCACCGGCATCCGCGTGCAGGACCTGTTCGACGAGTCGATCCTGCTGCAGAAGGTCGAGGCGGCCCTCGACTTCAAGAACCAGGTGCTGGCCAAGCTCTACAACCACCGCGCGGTGGTCGCCGAGCAGGTCGTCGAGGAGATGCTCGGCTACGCGGACCAGATCAAGGGCTACGTGGCCGACACCACGCTGATCCTCAACGACGCCATCGACGAGGGCAAGGTCGTCCTCTTCGAGGGCGGCCAGGGCACCCTCCTGGACGTCGACCACGGCACGTACCCCTTCGTGACCTCGTCGAACCCGACCGCCGGCGGTGCCTGCACCGGTGCGGGCGTCGGTCCGACGAAGATCAGCCGGGTCATCGGCATCCTCAAGGCGTACACCACGCGCGTCGGCGCCGGTCCGTTCCCGACCGAGCTGTTCGACAAGGACGGCGAGGCGCTGCGCACCATCGGTGGCGAGCGCGGTGTGACCACCGGTCGCGACCGTCGCTGCGGCTGGTTCGACGCGGTCATCGCGCGCTACGCGACCCGGGTCAACGGCCTCACCGACTTCTTCCTGACCAAGCTCGACGTGCTCACCGGCTGGGAGCAGATCCCGGTCTGCGTCGCCTACGAGGTCGACGGCAAGCGGGTCGAGGAGCTGCCGCACAACCAGAGCGACTTCCACCACGCGAAGCCGGTCTACGAGATGCTGCCGGGCTGGTCCGAGGACATCACCAAGGCCAAGACCTTTGCCGAGCTCCCGAAGAACGCCCAGGCGTACGTGAAGGCGCTGGAGGACATGTCCGGCGCTCCGATCTCCGCCATTGGCGTCGGCCCGGGCCGCGACGAGACGATCCAGATCAACTCGTTCCTGGACTGAGGCGTGCGTCAGGCTCCGTAGGGGCCGACCGCGACGGTCAGCAGCCGCGTTCACCGCACCTTCGTGTAGGTACGCGGCTGCTTGTCGTTTCCGCGGAACTCGCGCACCAGGGAGCCGTCGCCCGCGATCCTGAAGACGGACGAACTGGCGGCCGCGCACCCCGGTGCGCGGCGCTGCACCACGGAGGGGCCGACGGAGAGCTTCCCGTCGGCCGAGTAGAAGTCCGCGCGCGCCGTGCAGTGCCCGCCGCTGCCCTGTACGTCGATCGTCACGGCGGGGCTCCCCACAGGGGTGCGCTTGATCGTCACCCGCTGGGTGCCCACACCGTCGGCGTTCGGGCGCTCCCAGGTGCCCAGGTACGCCGTCGGGACCACCTCGTGGCCCGCGGGGCGCAGCGTCGCCGTGCGCCCCGCCGCGCTCCATACGAGGGTGTCCTTCCGCGGCCCCCGCTTGAGGCTGTGCTCGCCCAGGGCCGAGCAGCGTCCTTCGGGCGCGGACCCCACCACGGTGGTGTCCAGCCGCAGCCCTTCGGTGTCCGACACCGAGACCAGCTTCCCGTCGCTCTTGCACTCGTACGTGGCGCCGAGGCTGATGCTGTTGGCGACCACCTCGCCGACGCTCCCGCGGGAGATCACGAACCGCCGCTGCTGCCCCGTGGGCACCCCGTCCCGCTCCACGTCGCCGGTCCAGGTGCCCACGTAGTCGGCCGGGATGTCCGAGCCGCCCTCGTGCTGCGCGCCGCCGCCCAGCGCGGGCACGGCGACCGCCGCGACACCGGCGGCGGCGATCACGACGGCGAGGGCCCCGAGGACGAGGGGCCAGCGGCGCCGACGGGCCGGCGCGGGGGCGGGCGTGCTGCCGGAGCCCGTACTCGCTGCCGGACCGGATTCCGTACTCGCTTGCGGTCCGGAGCCCGGTACCGATCCTGATCCCGACGGCAGGATCGTGGTGGGCGGCTCCGTGTGCCCCGGGCGCGCCGGCTGCCCCGAGGGCGGCGTGTCCGTGTCCAGCAGCTGTACGGCGTGCTGCCCCAGCCGGGCGATGAGCTCGGCCGGCAGCCAGGGAGCGGCCGCTCCACCGCTGCTCACCGGCCCGATCGCGGAAATGATCTCTTCCGGGGCCGGCCGCTCCGCCGCGCTCTTCGTCAGGCAGCCGCCGATCAGCTCCCGCAAGGACTCCGGTACGGCTTCGAGGTCGGGGTCGGACTCGGCGACGCGGAACATCACGGAGTGCACGCCCGAGACGAGCGAGCCGAAGGGCATCCGCCCGGACGCCGCGTACGCGAGCACCGAACCCAGGCAGAAGACGTCGCTGGCGGGCGTGATCCGGTCGCCGCGCACCTGCTCGGGCGACATGAAGCTCGGCGAGCCGACGACCATGCCCGCCTGCGTCTGGGTGTGCTCGCTCACCGCGTCCAGCGCCCGTGCGATGCCGAAGTCGATCACGCGCGGGCCGTCGATGGTCAGCAGGACGTTGGACGGCTTGAGGTCGCGGTGCACCAGGCCGACGCCGTGGATGTCGAGCAGCGCGCTGGACAGCCCGTAGGCGAGCCGCTTGACCGAGTACTCCGGAAGCGGCCCGTGCATGCCCTCCACGACCTCGCTCAGCGACGGGCCCGCGATGTATCCGGTCGCCACCCACGGCACCTGCGCTTCGGTGTCGGCGTCCAGTACGGGCGCGGTCCACCGGCCGCCCACCCGCCGCGCGGCTGCGACCTCGGCCCGGAACCGGTCCCGGAACTCCTGTTCGACCGCCAGTTCGGCCTTGACCAGCTTCACGGCCACGGTCCGCCCGCCTTCGGAACGCGCGAGGTAGACCCGCCCCATGCCGCCGGTGCCCAGCCGGCCGAGCAGGCGGTAGTCGCCGATCGTCCTCGGGTCCTCGGTGGTCAGTCCCTTGAGGCCGTCCATGCGCGGCACCCTCCCCGTTCCCTCTGCCGTTGCCGTCGCGTCCCGTGCCGGCATCGTCAGCCGAGCGTAGGCCGCGGGGGATCGCGTGGTGGCAGCCGGGGCGTCACGAGGCGGGAACGATCGCGCCGACACGTTCGTCACACAGAGTGAGTGACGATGCGAAGTGAGGGTTCGCGAACGGGGGATGACATGGGGGCTCGGGGTGAGGCCGGATCAGGAGTTCGCAGCCGCGGGGAAATTGCGGGCGATGAGCGATTCGGTGGCAGGGGCGTGGAATTCGGGGAAGTCCATGACCACGACCCCGAGGTGGACGCCGGGCTGCTGATGGCCGTCGAGGTAGCCCAGGACGGTCGGCATGATGGCGTCGGCGAGGTGCTTGGGCCAGCGGAAGCCGTTGGCCGCGTCCGGAGCGAGGCTGGTGAAGTTGAGGAAGAGCCGGCCGGAGTCCTGATGGGCCGCGGCGGCGTCGAAGTGCCGCAGGATGTCCTGCCGTTTGGCGTCGACGGACGTCGCGTAGTGGTCCTGCAGCTCGAACCACTCGTTGGAGAAGGTGCCGTTGTCGCCCGTGGGCCAGGCCGGTGCACGCAGCCCGGAGGCGAACTGCGTGATGAGCACGACCTTGCCGCGCGCCGCGCCGAGCGCCGGAAGGGCGGGCTCGATGAGGAAGAGATCCCCGTAGCCCTTGGCTCCCAGATACTCGCCGAACTTGGCACTGAGCTGCGCATCGGTCAGCCCGTGCTCGTTCTTGACGCGCATCAGCACGGTTTCGCCCGGGGAAGCCCGCAGGAAGTCGCGGCACTGATGGAGGACGGTGTTGAAGGTGATGTCCTGGTAGTACGACGCGTGGTAGATGCCGAGTTCGTCGGGCACGTCCGAGGGCGGCGCGCCGCAGCGGATGTCGAAGAACCGTATGCCGCGCCGCAGTTGCTCCGGAATGCCCATGTTCTGGGTGTGCGACCACTCCGTGCCGTTCATCGGGTCGGTGGCGCAGGTGTCGTGCGTACCGGGGATGGTCAGCCGGGTCAGCGGGGTGCCGTCGGGCAGCGCGGCCATCCACCGGGCGGGATCGGCCGCTACGGAAGGGCGGCCGGCGGCCGGGGCGGTGGGGGACGTCAGCGCGCGGGCGGACGCTCCGGGGGCGAGCAGGGCGGTGGCGGACCCGGCCACGGCCGCGGCGACGAAGCCTCGACGACTCATGGACATGCGGTCTCCCCCTCTGACTGCGTCCGGCAGAGCTGCGTGTGGTGAGAGTAGCCGTAAGGGGGAGGCGGGATGGGTGAGACCGAAGAAACAGCGGTACTCCGTTAACGCCTTTCCTTAACGCACGAGAGGGGCGCGCTTAACCCGCCGGTTCCTACGTTTTCCCTGTGCCTCCCGCCGTCGCCGTGCCGCGCTGCGCCACGCCAGGGGAGCGAAACGCAGGAAACGTGGCCACCGGGCAGATCGGCCACCCGTGACCGGACAGGGAAAGCAATGATCACTTTCGGACAACTGGCCGCCCATCTGGGACTCGACCTGGCCGCGGTGTGCGCGCTGACATTCGCCATCTACTACCCGCGGCACCGGCGCCGGGACCTCGTACCGGCCTACCTCGCGCTCAACGTCGCCCTCTTCTCGGTCGTCGCGGCGCTCGCGAGAGTCAACGGGAGCGGCGGTACGGCGCTGGCCTTCGGCCTGTTCGGCGTGCTCTCGATCATCCGGCTGCGGTCGGATTCCATCCAGCACGAGGAGGTGGCGTACTACTTCACCACCCTCGTCCTGGGCCTGCTGTGCGGGCTGCCGCAGCTGGAGCTGGGGCTCGCCGCGCTCTTCGCCGTGCTGCTGCTCTTCGTCATCTGGTGCGCCGACCACCCCAAGCTGCTGACCCGCAGCCGGCGCACGGTCGTCACGCTCGACACCGTGCACCCGGATCCGGCCGAACTCCGCGCCGATCTGGCCCGCCGGGTGGGTGAGCCGCTCGACTGGACCGTCAAGCAGGTGGACTTTGTCCGGGACGTGATGGTCGTGGACGTCCGCTACCGCGAGATGGAACGTTCCGCCGCTGCCGCTCGTACGCCTCACGAGACATCCCACGAAACGTCCCACGAAACGCCCCGCAGGACATCCCCCAACGTGTTCGCGGACACCACCGACCCGCGCCGCGCCGACCGCACCACCGACATCCCCTCCGGACGTACCGCCAACGCCTCGAAGGAGACCGTGTGAACCCCGCCGTACGTGCCATCGGACGCGCCGCACTGGCCGCGCATCCCATCCCCCTCGCCGAGGTGCAGGCCCGCGCCGAACTGCTGGCCCGCCACGACAACAGCTACCTCGTACCGGTCGAGATCTTCGCCGATTTCGCGGCCCGGCTGACCGACCCGAAGCGCCCCGATGGGCCCTTCAAGTCGCTGTGCATCAACGGCCGCCGCTGGTTCCGGTACAACTCCCTGTACTACGACACGCCCGACCTGCGTGCCTTCCACGACCACCGGCAGGGACGGCGGCTCCGCTTCAAGATCCGGGAGCGGCTGTACGAGGACACCGGCGAGCGCCAGTTCGAGATCAAGCTCAAGAGCGGGCGCGGGGAGACCGTGAAGTTCCGGCAGCCTATGCTGCCCGGCGACACCGCGCTGGACCGGGCCCCGCGCGACTTCCTCGCCTCGGTCCTGCGCCGTACGTACGACATGGCGGCCCCCACGGACCTCGCCACCTCGCTCGTCACCGACTACCAGCGCGCGACCTTCGTGGCCGATGGCCAGCGCATCACCTGCGACGCGGGCATGGTCTGCCGCGATCCGCGCACCGGGCGCTCGGTCCGTGCCGATGGGGGCCTGGTGCTCGTCGAGTCCAAGACGGACGGACGTCTGACCGAGGCCGACCGTCTGCTGCACGGTTATGGCGTTCGCCCGGCCGAATTCACGAAGTACTGCGGCGCGCTCTCGGCCCTCCGCCCTGACCTGACCGCGAACGCCTGGCGCCGCGCCACGCGGCGGGTCTTCACTCCGACGGAGCCGTACGCGGCCTGACGGCGCGGCGGCACGGTGGGCCCCCGTCAGGCTGCCGCCGCGATGGCGTGCACCGGCCCCTCCGCCGGCGCTACGCCGGCGGTCCGCCGAGATGGGCCTCCACGCGGGCGCCCCGGCCGTCACCCGGGGTGTCTTCCCCGCCGCTCGCCTGCCGCGCGGCGGTCAGCTCCGTACGTCCGCCGGACTCCTCCGCGACACGGCGGACGATGTCCAGGCCGAGACCGGTGGAGCCGCCGCCGCTCTTGCCCCGCTGCGGGACGTGGCCCTCCGGGAAGCCGGGCCCGTCGTCCTCGATGACCAGCAGACCGCCGGTGCGTCCGCCCGTGCGGCCGCCGGTTTCCGGGCCCGTACGCCTGCTCGCGCGCCCGGGTGCGGAGCCGTCGCCGACCCCGTCCGCGGTACTGCCCCCGTACGCCTGCCCGGCCGCGGCCGACACGGACAGGCGCATGCCCACGCCCTCCGGGGTGTGGTCGAAGACGTTGCCGATGAGGGCGTCGACCGCCGCTGCCAGCTCCGCTTCGTCCGCCCGTACGTACACCGGCGCATCGGGGGCTCGAAAGTCCAGCGTGCGCCCCTGGTCCTCGGCCAACGGACGCCAGAAGTCCGCCCGTTCGCGGGCCACCGCGGCCAGGTCGGCAGACGGTTCGCCGGCCCCGCCACGGGACGGGCCGCCCGCGCCGGTGAGCCCCGTGGCGTCCCGCAGCGGCTTGCGCGCCGTGCGGATGACCTCGTCCACGCTGCGCTCCAGAGCCGCCACGTCCGCCGCGATCCGCTCCGCCTCGGCCGGGTCGCGCAGCCCCTCCGCATCCAGGCGGAGCGCGGCGACCGGGGTACGGAGGCGGTGCGCCAGGTCCGCCGCGTTCTCCCGTTCGGCGGTGAGGAACCCCTCGATACGGCCGGCGAGGTGGTTGAGTTCACCGGCCACCAGGCGCAGCTCCGGAGGCCCGTCCGGCTCGGCGCGTGCGGTCAGATCGCCGGCCGCCAGCCGGTCGGCGACCTTCGCGAGCCGCCGTGTCGAGCCGACCAGGCGCGCGCCCAGCCGGTCGGCGACCAGCAGCCCGAGGAGCACGAGCCCGGCGCCGAGCCCGGCGAACGCCAGCCATGACGGGAGCGTTCCCGCGTACAGCTGCTCGTCCGTCAGCGCGACGTGGACGACGGCGGTGCCACCCGACGTGCCCTGTACGGGGACCAGTACGGTCTGGCCGCCCTCGGGGGGCGCGTACGCGAACGCACGCCCGTAACGCGCCAGGCGCACGGCGTCCGTGACACGCGCCGGTGGGCCCAGCACGGACCCGTCGGCGAGGATCACCGACGTACGCGGGAGGTCCGCGCCGTTGGCGGCCGTCACGAGCGACGCGGCGGTGGCCCGGCTGCCCTCGGGGCCGGGGTGCGCCAGCGCGGTACCGATGCCCGCGGCCAGTGACTGCGCGCGGGCGGTGGCGTCCGCGGTGGCCCGGTCCGCGGCGTGACTACGGGTGAGCAGGGCGAGCGGCACCAGGAGCGTGGCGAGCACGAGCGCGGTGGTCACCGCCGTGACCAGCAGAATCCGGAGACGCATCGGGATTACTCCGCAATCCGCGAGCTGCCGGTCCCGCCGGCCCGACCGGCACCCTGAGCCCCGCGAGCATCACCCGTGCCACCCTCGTCCTCGCCGACGCCCTCCTCGGGGGCGGCGAGCTTGACGCCCACGGTGCGGACCGTGTGGAGATAGCGGGGCTTCTGGGCCGTCTCGCCGAGTTTGCGGCGCAGCCAGGACAGATGGACGTCCACCGTCTTGTCCGCGCCGCCGAGGGGCTGCTGCCACACCTCGGCGAGCAGTTCCCGGCGCGAGACCACTTGGCCGGCGCGGCGGGCGAGGTACAGGAGCAGGTCGAACTCGCGGGGCGTGAGATCCAGCGGCGCGCCGTCCAGTACGACCTCGCGCGCCGCCGAGTCCAGGACCAGCCCGCCCACCCGGAGCGGCGCCTCCGGCTCCGCGGTGCCCAGCCGGCGCAGTACCGCCTTGATCCGCGCGTCCAGCTGCGCGGCGCCGAACGGCTTGACGATGTAGTCGTCCGCGCCGTCGTCGAGCACCGCGACCATGTCGCCCTCCTCGTCGCGCGCGGTGGCGACGATGATCGGTACGTCGCTGACCGCCCGCAGCATCCGCAGGACCTGCGCGCCGTCCACGTCGGGCAGGCCGAGGTCCAGGACGACGAGGTCGGGGCGGTCGGTCACGGCAGCGTCGAGGCCGGACATCCCGGTCGCGGCGGTGGCCACGGCATGGCCGCGGTCACGCAGCGCCCGGACGAGCGCACTGCGCAGCTGGGGGTCGTCCTCGACGACGAGCAGGTGGGACATGCCGCCACGGTAACCAGCGATGATTCCCTCCGGGCGGTCGGCCGGAGGCTTTGGGACCGCTTTAACCGGGCGTTAGGGAAAGCTGCGGGAGGCTGGATCGTGCCTGGTCCGCGCCTCCCCGCTGCGGCGCGGAAGGCGCGGACCGGGCGCTGTGGACAACCGGCTCACCCGATCGAGGCCGATGATCGCGGCGGGACGTGAAATCGGGCCTGTGGAAAACCGACGCGGGCCGGATCGAGCAGGCAGAGTGAGAAAAGACCGAGGCCGGGACGAGGCATCGATGAGTACGGGAAGGGAGGGGCGCGCGATGAAGTGGCGAAGCGCGGTGGTGACCGCCGTATGGGTCTGCGCGTTCGCGGGAGCGGGCGGGCTGGGCGCGTGGTCGCTGGCCAATGCCGACATGGGGGTGCGGAACAGCCGGGCCGAGCCACTCGATGACGACGGGGTGCGCCAGAAGCTCGCGGCCGCGCGTACGTCAGCGCGGCCTCCCGGCTCCTCTGATCCGGGCAGCGGCGCCGCCGAGTCCGGTGCCCCCGATTCCGGCGGGTCCGGCTCGCCCTCCGACGGCGCCACGCCGTCCTCCAGCGAGGCGTCATCCCCCGGCTCCGCCGCGCGGACGGGGACCGTCAATGTCACCGGCGGCAGCGCCACCGCCGAATGCCGTCCCGACGGCACGGTGTACCTCACGGTGTGGAGCCCGGCGTCGGGGTACCACATGGACTCCGTGAAGCGAGGGCCTTCCGACGTCGCGACGATCGAGTTCGAGCCGCTGGACGACGGCGACGACCTCACGTACGCGGTCCGGTGCGACGACGGCCGCCCCAAGGCGGTACCCATAGCCGACAGCGATCACGATGACGACGACGATGACGACTGAGCCCCAGGCGCCCGGCGGCAGGTGACGGCGACCGGCAACCGCCTACGCCCGGCGGCGCCCGGCCGCGCCCGACGGCTGCCGACCGCCGCGAGCGACGATCGACAACCTGTCAGAGCGCGTGGTGAGTGCCATACACACTGTCGGTACCGGCGCGGTCGTGGTGATCCTTAGGCTGAGAGGGTCCGCCGCCCCGCGTTACCGCGTTCTCGCAGTCCAGCGTTCTCGCGTTCCTGATTTCCTGGCGGCCCTGAGCGATCCGAGGTAGTGACCGTGACCACGACGCAACCAGACCCCGCCGTCGGCGCGGCCGTGAAGGCCGCCGACCGTGCCCACGTCTTCCACTCCTGGTCGGCGCAGGGCCTGATAGACCCGCTGCCGATCGCGGGCGCCGAGGGCTCGTACATGTGGGACTACGACGGCAACCGCTACCTCGACTTCACCTCGCAGCTGGTCAACACCAACATCGGCCACCAGCACCCGAAGGTCGTCACCGCCATCCAGGAGCAGGCCGGCAAGCTCTGCACCCTGGCGCCGGGCTTCGCCGTGGACGTGCGGTCCGAGGCCGCGCGGCTGATCGCCGAGCGCACGCCCGGCGACCTGGACAAGATCTTCTTCACCAACGGCGGCGCCGAGGCGGTCGAGAACGCCGTGCGCATGGCCCGGCTGCACACCGGCCGGTCCAAGGTGCTCTCCACGTACCGCTCGTACCACGGCGCCACCGCGGCCGCGATCAACCTCACGGGGGACCCGCGCCGCTGGCCCTCGGACACCGCGTCGGCCGGCGTGGTGCACTTCTGGGGCCCGTACCTCTACCGCTCGCCGTTCCACGCGGAGAGCGAGCAGCAGGAGTGCGAGCGCGCCCTGCGCCACCTCGAGGACACCATCGCCTACGAGGGCCCGCAGTCGATCGCCGCGATCATCCTGGAGACCATTCCGGGCACCGCCGGCATCATGGTCCCGCCGCCCGGTTACCTCGCCGGGGTCCGCGAGATCTGTGACCGGTACGGCATCGTCTTCATCCTGGACGAGGTCATGGCGGGCTTCGGGCGGACGGGCCGCTGGTTCGCGCTCGACCACTTCGACGTCGTGCCCGACCTGGTGACCTTCGCCAAGGGCGTGAACAGCGGCTATGTGCCGCTGGGCGGTGTCGCGATCTCGGCGGAGATCGCCGCGACCTTCGACCAGCGCCCCTACCCGGGCGGCCTGACGTACTCAGGCCACCCGCTGGCCTGCGCCTCCGCGGTCGCGACGATCAACGCGATGGCGGAGGAGCGGATCGTGGAGAACGCGGCCGAGATCGGCGAGAAGGTCATCGGCCCGGCGCTGCGGGACATCGCCGAGCGCCACCCGTCGGTGGGCGAGGTGCGCGGCATGGGTGTCTTCTGGGCGCTCGAGCTGGTCAAGAACCGTGAGACGCACGAGCCGCTGGTGCCGTACAACGCGTCGGGCGCGGACAACGCCCCGATGGCGAAGTTCGCGGCGGCGTGCAAGGAGCGGGGGCTGTGGCCGTTCCTGAACATGAACCGTACGCACGTCGTCCCGCCGTGCACGATCACCGAGACGGAGGCGAAGGAGGGCCTGGCAGCCCTCGACGAGGCCCTGACCACGGCAGACGCGTACACGGTCTGACCGAGTAGACGGACTGACGGACTGACGGACCGGCCGACCTCTCGACCGCCCGCCCGACCGACCGCCCGACCGCCCGACCGGCCGCGGGGGGGGGGGGTTGGGGGTCCCGGACCCCCCCCCCACCCCCCCCCCCCAGTGGCACGCGCCCCAACACCCCCCCAACCAGAAGGTTACCCCACCCAACAACACAAAGG
>NZ_JBEPFC010000128.1:16399-21312 GCF_040301705.1 Streptomyces sp. NPDC000151
GGCGGGAGCGGGGCGCAGCAGCCCCCGCTCCCGCCCCCCCGCGTCGTTTCACCGGGCAAACCCCCTCCACTCGCCCTTTAGTACCCACTGCCTCATCCGTCTCGTGCGGCGCTCGCCTATCGTGAGGGCGAGGGCCGCGTTCCTGCCGTGCGGTCGCGGAAGGAGACGGACACGATGCCCGCCGGGCCGGTCAGCGGAGTCATCCAGCGCAGCACCCTGCGTCAGCAGATCGCGGACGCGCTGCGCGACGAGGTGCTGGCCGGACGGCTGCCCGCGGGACGCCAGTTCACCGTCAAGGAGATCGCCGAGCAGTACGGGGTCTCCGCGACCCCCGTGCGCGAGGCGCTGCTCGACCTCTCGGCGCAGGGCCTCCTGGACGTGGAGCAGCACCGCGGTTTCTGCGTCCACACGTTCACGGCCGCCGATTACCGCGCCATGGTCGAGGCCCGCACGCTCGTCGTGGAGGGCGTGTTCCGTACGAGCGCGGAGGAGCTGGCCCGCAGCGTCACCTCCGACATGCTCGTCTCCCTCCGGCGCCGCGCCGAGGAGGCGGAACGGTCCGCCCGGTGCGGCGACTTGGACGTACTGATCGGCTACGACCTGCGGTTCTGGCGCGAGTTCGGCAATCTGGTGGGGAACCCCTACATCGCGGATTTCCTGGACCGGATGCGGATACAGGGCTGGGTGTTCGCCGTGCCGATGCTGCGCGACAAAGCCGACCTGCGCGTACATCTGTGGCAGGGACACCAGGAGTTGGCGGCGGCGGTCGTCCACCGCGACCTGGTCACCGCGCAGCGCCTGGTACGCGAGTACAACGCCCACTCCCTCGCCCTCGTCGAGAACCTCGCCTAGCACTACGCTGTCCCGACCATCGGCTTTGTCGATCGCCAGGCGTTCGATGGCCTGGTCTCCCGGAACCGAACGGAAGCGAGAACTTGTGGCGTGTGACCTGTGGCTGGTCCCCCTAGTCGACGTGCTGTGCCACAGCCCCGACAATCCCTTCTCCGAAGAGCTCGCCGCCTACGACAAAGCGCTGACCGATGCGGGACTGCCGCCCGTACCGATCTTCAACTACATGCCGGGCCTGTCGGGGGACGTCGCGCCGGTCGCCGGCTTCGACTACGACGCGCTGCACTTCCTGCGCCGCGCGTACCTCCTCCAGGTCTGCGGGCTCGCCGTGTCGCCGGTGGACGAACTGGGCAGCGACTACGAACAGTTGCTGGAGATGTTCGAGAGCACGGCCCAGGAATCACACCTGGTGTGGCACTACGACCACGCGGGCGCGTACGTCCCGGTGGACTTCCCGCACCCGCTCGCAAACGATGAACTGCTCGAGGGCGGCGGCCCCTTGGGCTCCTCGCACGGGCTGCTGCGGGAGCTCGAAGTGGTCGCGCCGGTCATCGGCATCGACCCGGCCAACCCGCCCGCCGCACCGACCCCGCCGGAAGGGCCCACGACGCTGGAGGAGCGGGCGGGGACGACGGGGGCCGACGACAGCCCGTTCGCACGTGAGCGCCATGTCTGGCTCGGGCTGCACGCGGCGGCGACCCGCAGCCTCGGCCAGGGCTCGATGATCGTCTTCAGCTGACCGAGTCACCCGCCGCTGACTGTGTCGCCCCGCCGCTGATCGGGCTCCCTCACCGCGGCGGCTCCGGCGGTCGCTGGCGGGGCATGTTCGGGCGGGTGCCCGGGGGGAGCACGATCCGGCCCGTGCGGTCCGGCGCGGCCTCCTGGCGCGGCGGCCCCCAGGGGGCCGGCGCCGTCTGGCCGGCCGTCGGCACCGGGCCCGTACGGAACTGCATCATCCAGTCGGCGGTCTCGGAGCGCACGAGCTCCGCGATGTCCTCGTGGAAGCGCCGCAGCACGGTCAGGCAGCGCTCGGCCGCCTCCGAGGCGGTGCCCTCCGTCGGGCCGAGCACCTCCCGGACGCTCTCCGACGCCCAGTCGAACTGCAACGCCTCCAGCCGCCGCTGCACGGCCTGCGCGGCGGCCACGTCCCGCATCCAGCCCGCCGTCACGCCGAAGAACCGGTCGCAGCCCATACAGACGGCGGCGAGCAGCAGCGCCAGATAGCCGTACTCGGCGCCGCCGTCCAGGACGCCGCTGACGCCGAGCAGGGGCAGCAGCGCCCCCGCCGATACCCCGGCGGCGGCGCCGGCCCGCAGTATCCGGGCGGTGCGCCGCTTGGCGACGCGGTCCGCGAGGTACCAGTCGATCACGTGCAGCGCGCCGGTCTCGGCCCATTGGTACAGCTCGTCCAGGCGCTCGGCCGGCTCCCCCCAGTCACCGAGCGGAAAGGCACGGCCGGCTAGATCACCGCGATCCCGCCCTTGTGCGTCCTCGCCTTCCGCCCGAGGAGGCCCCTCGGGCGGCCTCTCGGGCTGCATCTCCGGCTGGCTCACCCGTGCACTCCCTGTTGAAGATACGTGCGGTGCGCGCGAGGCGAATGAGATGGCCGTGGCGCGCGACACCCTTCCTACCGCCGAACGGCTGGCGTTGCCGCCAGAATCCAGCTATTTCCGCCCGGAAGTGGCGCGGGATCAGGTATAGGCCAGTTCCCGCCCTCACTCGAAAGAGTTGCTACACCCCATGGCCCCCACTTAGGTACACAGGCTGAGGACGTTTTCGCGACGCGTGGCCACCTGTACTCGCCGCCCGGACCAGCCTCCTCGGAGGCCCGGCCGCGCCCTCTACGGACGCGGCCGTCCCCCCGCCCCGTTCGTGCCTCCCTCCAAGGGGCGAGCGCGGCCCACTTCGTGCCTCCGCCCAAAGGGCGTCTAGGCTGCACCTGTGAAGGTCCTCGTCATCGGCGGCGGCGCCCGCGAACATGCCCTGTGCCGCTCTCTGTCCCTCGATTCCGACGTCACCGCGCTGCACTGCGCTCCCGGCAACGCCGGCATCGCCGAGGTGGCCGAGCTCCACCCGGTGGACGCCCTCGACGGCGCGGCCGTGGCCGAGCTGGCCGTGAGCCTGCGGGCGGAGCTGGTCGTCGTCGGCCCGGAGGCGCCGCTCGTGGCCGGTGTCGCCGACGCCGTGCGTGCCCGTGGCATCCCGGTCTTCGGCCCCTCGGCGGAGGCCGCGCAGCTGGAGGGCTCCAAGGCGTTCGCCAAGGACGTCATGGCGGCCGCCGGCGTGCCGACCGCGCGCAGCTACGTATGCACCACCCCCGCCGAGATCGACGAGGCCCTGGACGCGTTCGGCGCCCCGTACGTGGTCAAGGACGACGGCCTCGCGGCCGGCAAGGGCGTCGTCGTGACGGACGACGTCGAAACGGCCCGTGCACATGCCCTGGCCTGCGACCGCGTGGTGATCGAGGAGTTCCTCGACGGCCCCGAGGTCTCGCTCTTCGCGATCACCGACGGCGAGACCGTCGTGCCGCTCCAGCCCGCCCAGGACTTCAAGCGCGCCCTCGACGGCGACGCGGGCCCGAACACCGGCGGCATGGGTGCCTACAGCCCGCTGCCGTGGGCCGACCCGAAGCTGGTCGACGAGGTCCTGCAGTCCGTGCTGCAGCCGACCGTGGACGAGCTGCGGCGGCGCGGGACGCCGTTCTCCGGGCTGCTGTACGCGGGCCTGGCGATCACTTCGCGCGGCGTCCGCGTGATCGAGTTCAACGCGCGCTTCGGCGACCCGGAGACCCAGGTCGTACTCGCCCGCCTGAAGACCCCGCTCGCGGGCCTGCTGATGGCCTCGGCGACCGGCAACCTCGCCGCTCTCCCGCCGCTGCGCTGGAGCGACGGCGCGGCCGTCACGGTCGTCATCGCCTCGCACAACTACCCGGAAGCGCCGCGCACGGGCGACCCGATCACCGGCCTGGACGCGGTGGCCGAGCAGGACGCCCCGCACGCGTACGTCCTGCACGCCGGTACCCGCTACGACGCCGACGGCCGGGTGCTCAGCGCCGGTGGCCGGGTGCTGTCCGTCACCGCCTCCGGGTCCGACCTGGCCACCGCCAGGGACCGCGCGTACACCGCCGTCGGCCGGATCTCCCTGGAGGGGTCCCACCACCGGACGGACATCGCCGCCAAGGCCGCCGCCGACGCCAAGGCCGCTGAGCAGGCCGGCTGAGCGTCGCCCCGCCCCGGCCCGCCTCCTTCGAGAGGCCGGCCCCCTGTCTGAGGAACCGGTCGCTTCGTGTGGCCGGTTCCCTGCTTTACCCAAAGCCATTCCATCGAGTGACCAAACCGGTTAACGGCTGACGTGCGACGGTGCCCCAACTAGGGTTCCGCGCAAGCGTCCTGTGGTGCCCGTTCCGGTGGCCTTTCCGGTTCCCGGCCCGGCTGCCCGTGCGACGTCCGGCAAGTGGCTCACCGGCATTGCGATGTCAGTGGCTGGTGCCAGAGTGGTGGGGAGTGAGCAGCGCGCCGACGGTCGCGAGCGTCCGCGGGCACGTTGCCCGGTCTCTTCCTTCCCGTGTTCTCTCCGTCCCGTTCAAGCAGGACAGCAGGGGGTGTACAGGCTCGTGGCAGGTCCGGAGGCAGGCGAACAGGCAGCGCGCGCCCGGGCGCTCGCGGTGCTGCGGATCCGCGGCGCGGCGCTGGGCGCGGCCGTGCTGCCGGCCGCGCTGGCCGTGGTGCTCTTCGCCGGGGCAGCGACCGGTGGGCTCGGCTCCTGGGATTCGGGCGGCTGGGTCCTCGCGCGCTGGATCGTGGCGGGGTTCGCGGTGGTGGCGCTGCTGCTGGCGGCGCTGGTCGCCACCGTGGTCGCCCGGGCCAGGCCCGCGCTCAGTCCCACCGTCCCGGTCGCCGAGGAGTCCGCGCCCGATCTGTACCGACTGGTGCGCGACCTCGCCGACCGGCTGGACGTCCCCGCGCCCTCCGCGATAGCGCTCACGCCGGACTGCGACAGCTGGCTGGAGGACCGTACGCACCGCGCGCACGCCCCGCCCGGCGGCGCCCAGGCGTCCCGGCGCG
>NZ_JBEPFC010000129.1:0-21301 GCF_040301705.1 Streptomyces sp. NPDC000151
GGCGGCGCGGGCGCGGCGGCCGACCCGCCGCCGCTGGCCCTGGAGGGCTACGGCCAGTCCCAGTCCCACGACGGGATCGCGCCGGGCGAGCCGAACCCGCAGGGCGCCGGGTACCGCGCGGTCGCCGAGCTGCCGGACGGCCCGGCCGACGCGCCCGTGTACCGGCCCCAGGGCCCGATCGGCAAGGACGCGGTGGCGCGGCTGGCCAAGGCGCTGGACGTGGCGGGCCAGGTCCGCTCCGAAGGCGGTACATGGAAGGTCGGCGGCCAGGACAAGGACTCCCGCGGGCCCGTGCTGCAGGTGGCCAAGGCCGGCACCGGCTCCTGGACGTTCGCGCAGTACGGCACGCCGGGCGGCGTGAACTGCGCGCTGCCCGCGACGCCCAAGGGCAAGGAGGCGGACGAGAAGACCGGCCACTCCTCCGACGGGCCCGGCTGCCCCTCGTACCGCGGCCGGGACGCCACGACCGAGGACGACGGCAGCGGCAAGGGCGCGGTCTCCCAGGAGAAGGCGAAGGAGGCGGTGCGGCCGGTGCTCGCGGCGCTGGGGCAGCAGGACGCGAAGCTGAACGCCGGCGGGCTGTCCGGCGCGGTGCGCATCGTCTCGGCCGACCCGGTGATCGGCGGCCTGCCGACGTACGGCTGGCAGAGCGATCTGCAGGTCGGCGCGGACGGCCAGGTGGTCGGCGGCAGCGGCCAGCTCGCGCGGCCGCTCAAGGGCGACACGTATCCGGTGCTGAGCGCGGCGAAGACGCTGGCGCACCTGAACGGCGGGGCCGGCACGGGCACGGGCAAGGACTCCGGCGCCCCGTGTGCCACGCCGCTGCCGGACAAGGGCGCTAAGGGCGACGCGGACGAGAAGGCGGACGGGAAGGGCGACGGGAAGAGCGTCGCGCCGTGCGAGCCGGCGCCCGGGAAGCCCGCCCCCGCCGAGGTGACCGGTGCCCGGTTCGGCCTGTCGGTGCAGTTCGTGAACGGCAGCCAGGCGCTGGTGCCGTCGTGGCTGTACGAGGTGCGGCAGCCCGGTTCGACCAGCGGCAAGGACGCCCGCACCACGGTCGCGCATCCGGCCGTCGACCCGAAGTTCGTGGTGGACCGGGACGCCGGGGACGCCGCGACGCAGCGGCCCGCGCATCCGCCGCAGGGCGGCAAGCAGGGCAAGAAGGGCGCGACGGGCCTGGAGTCGTACTCGGTGGCCGACGGCGGCAAGAAGCTGACGCTGCACTTCTGGGGCGGGGTGTGCAGCGACTACTCCGCGAGCGCCGACCAGTCGGGTACGGCCGTGACCGCGCAGGTCACCGGCAAGGACAAGAAGCCCGGCGGGGTCTGCATCAAGGTCGCCAAGCAGTTCACCGAGACGGTGACGCTGGACTCCCCGCTGGACGGGCGGGAGGTCATCGACGCCTCCAGTGGCGAAACGGTGCCGCAGACGCAGAAGTGACGGCGGGCCGAAGCCGCCGGTAGGCGGTCATGACGAAGGCGGCGCTCCCGGAGGGGAACGCCGCCTTCGTCTGTGTCTCCGTGTGCCGGAGCCCGTCTCCGTGAGCCGGAGCCGGTCGGCTCAGCTGAAGGAGTCGCCGCAGGCGCAGGAGCCGGTGGCGTTGGGGTTGTCGATCGTGAAGCCCTGCTTCTCGATGGTGTCGACGAAGTCGATGGAGGCACCACCCAGGTACGGGGCGCTCATCCGGTCGGTCACGACCTTCACGCCGCCGAAGTCCTTCACGACGTCGCCGTCGAGCGAGCGCTCGTCGAAGAAGAGCTGGTAGCGCAGGCCGGAGCAGCCACCGGGCTGAACGGCCACCCGCAGCGCGAGGTCGTCCCGGCCCTCCTGCTCCAGCAGGCTCTTGACCTTCGACGCGGCCGTGTCAGAAAGGATGATGCCGTCGCTGACGGTGGTCTCGTCCTGAACGCTCATCTACATCTCTCCCGGGTTGTACGGACCCCTTGCCCTCGGAAGTAACCGACGGGGCCCCGGATTCATTCCGGGCGGGCTCATTGAGTTTCTGGGGAAATCAGCTGACCCCCTCCTCATGCTCGCATACCCGCAGCCCTGGGTCAGTGCCCGCCGGAAACGGCCTGCCGGGTGATGCGTCACATCGACATAATGCCCGTCGTCAAACTGACGTGAAGCGGCTATGATAGATAACGTCATATCGACGAAAAGCCCGGTGCAGGCACCGGCTCCACCGGAGCGGCTTCGCCGCGCTCGACCAGGAAAAGAGAGGGTGCGTGTCGTGACCACCGCCCAGCCCCGTCAGGACCTCGACGTGCAGCCCACGCCGCTCGCACTGCTGCTGCTCGGCCGGGAGGCCGACCCGAAGAGCGAGCGCGGCGTCGAGTGCCCCGGCGACCTGCCCGCTCCTTCCGACCCCGACCTCGTGGCCCGGGCCCGCGCCGCCAAGGCGAAGCTCGGGGAGAAGGTCTTCGTGCTCGGGCACCACTACCAGCGCGACGAGGTGATCGAGTTCGCCGATGTCACCGGCGACTCCTTCAAACTCGCGCGGGACGCCGCGGCCCGCCCGGACGCGGAGTACATCGTCTTCTGCGGCGTGCACTTCATGGCCGAGTCCGCCGACATCCTCACGGGCGACGACCAGAAGGTCGTCCTCCCGGACCTGGCCGCCGGCTGCTCGATGGCCGACATGGCCAGCGCCGAGCAGGTCGCGGAGTGCTGGGACGTGCTGACCGAGGCGGGCGTCGCCGAGCAGGTCGTGCCCGTCTCGTACATGAACTCCTCCGCCGACATCAAGGCCTTCACCGGCAAGCACGGCGGCACGATCTGCACGTCGTCCAATGCGAAGCGGGCGCTGGACTGGGCGTTCGAGCAGGGCGAGAAGGTCCTGTTCCTGCCCGACCAGCACCTCGGCCGGAACACCGCCGTCCGCGACATGGGCATGTCCCTGGACGACTGCGTGGTCTACAACCCGCACAAGCCGAACGGCGGGCTCACCGTCGAGCAGCTGCGCGCCGCGAAGATGATCCTGTGGCGCGGCCACTGCTCGGTGCACGGCCGCTTCTCGCTGGAGTCGGTCGAGGACGTACGGGCGCGGATACCGGGCGTGAACGTGCTGGTGCACCCGGAGTGCAAGCACGAGGTCGTGGCGGCGGCGGACTACGTCGGCTCGACGGAGTACATCATCAAGGCCCTGGAGGCGGCCCCTGCCGGGTCCAAGTGGGCCATCGGTACGGAGCTGAACCTGGTCCGCCGCCTGGCGAACCGGTTCGCTCCCGAGGGCAAGGAGATCGTCTTCCTCGACAAGACGGTCTGCTTCTGCTCGACGATGAACCGCATCGACCTGCCGCACCTGGTCTGGACCCTGGAGTCGCTGGCGGACGGCAAGCTCGTCAACCGGATCGAGGTCGACAAGGAGACGGAGAGCTTCGCGAAGCTGGCGCTTGAGCGGATGCTGGCGCTGCCATAGCCGTCACGTACGTGGGGCCCGTACCGGGATTCGGTACGGGCCCCACGTGCTGTTACGGATCAAACGCCGGCCGGCTCCGGCGTGCGGTCCTCGTCCTGCTTTACGGGCCCGGCGTTCTTGGCCGCCTTCTTCGTCGCCCGCCGTTCCCTCCGGAGCTCGATCATCGCGTACAGCGTCGGGACGAGCAGCAGGGTGAGCAGCGTCGAAGTGATCAGACCGCCGATCACGACCACCGCCAGCGGCTGGGAGATGAAGCCGCCGTCGCCGGTGACCGACAGGGCCATCGGCAGCAGCGCCATGATCGTGGCCAGTGCGGTCATCAGGATGGGCCGCAGCCGGTGGCGGCCGCCCTCGATGACCGCCTCGACCACGCCGTACCCCTGCGCCCGGTACTGGTTGATCAGGTCGATCAGCACGATCGCGTTGGTGACGACGATGCCGATGAGCATCAGCATGCCGATCATCGCGGGGACGCCCATCGGGGTGCCCGTGGCGACCAGCAGGCCGATCGCGCCGGTCGCCGCGAACGGGATCGACACCAGCAGGATCAGCGGCTGGATCAGCGACCGGAAGGTCGCGACCAGCAGCATGAACACGATCGCGATGGCCGCGAGCATCGCCAGGCCGAGCGAGCCGAACGCCTCGTCCTGGTCCGCGGAGACGCCGCCGATCTCGGCCGTGGCGCCCTTGGGCAGGTCGAGGTCCTTGAGCTCGGACTGCAGCTGGGCGGTGACCGCGCCGGTGTTGTCACCGGTCGGCTTGGCCGTGACCGTCGCGGACCGGGCGCCGTCGATGCGGGTCAGCTGCACCGGGCCCGGCACGGTCCGCACCTCGGCGATGTCGCCGAGCCGCACCACGCCCGACGGGCCCGGCAGCGCCAGCTTCTTCAGCTGGGCCTCCGTCGTGGCCGGGTGCGCCGACTTCACGACGACGTCCCGCTCGGCGTCGTCCAGCAGCGCCGTGCCGCTGGTGGTGCCGCGTACCGCCTGGCCGACGGCCTGGCCGAGGGTGGCCTGGGTGTAACCGGCGGCCGCCGCCCTGCTGTTGGCGGTGACGGAGATCCGGGGCACGCTCTGCGCCAGGTCGCTGGTGACGTCGGTGACGTCGTCCAGGCCCGCGACCTTCTTGCGCACCTGCTCGGCGGCGTCCTTCAGTACGTCGCCGTCGGCGGCCTTGACGACCACGCTCAGGTCCTGGTTGCCGAACGCCTGGCCGGCCGAGACGGTGGTGTCGCCGATGCCCTTGCCGAGCTTCTTCAGCCCGTCCCGGATGTCCGCGACGACCCGGTCGGAGTCATCGGCGTCGGCCAGCTTCACCTGGTACGACGCCTGGTTGGCGGCCGAACCGCCGCCGAAGGCCGCCATCATGCCCGACGAGCCGACGGTGACCTGGTAGTCCTGCACGCCGTCGGTGTCCGCGAGCACCTTCTCGACCCGCTTCGCCTGCTTGTCGGCGGCGGTCAGGCTGGTGCCGGGCGCCAGCTCCTGCTTGATGGACAGGGTGTCCTGGTCGCCCTGGTCGAAGAAGTTGGTCTTGAGCAGCGGGCCCATGCCGAACGTGCCGATGAGGATGACCACGGCGATGACCACGCTGGTGATCCGGCGCCGGGTCGCGAAACGCAGCACCGGTACGTAGAGCCGCTGCAGCGCGCTGCGGCTCTCCTTCTCCTCGGCGGCCTTGCGCAGCGCCTCGGGGTCGCCGCCCTCGGCGCCCTTCGGGGCGCGCAGGAACCAGTACGAGAGGACGGGCACGACGGTGAGGGAGACCAGCAGCGAGGCCAGCAGGGCCACGGTGACGGTGATCGAGAAGTCGCCGAAGAGGGCGCCCACCATGCCGCCGACCACGCCGATCGGCAGGAAGACCGCGACCGTGGTGAGGGTGGAGGAGGTGATCGCGCCGGAGACCTCGCGGACCGCGGTGAGGATGGCGGGCTTGCGCTCCTCGCCGTAGCCCAGGTGCCGCTTGATGTTCTCCAGTACGACGATGGAGTCGTCCACGACCCGGCCGATGGCGATGGTCAGCGCGCCCAGGGTGAGCATGTTCAGCGACAGGTCGCGGGTCCACAGCACGATCAGCGTGATGACGACGGACAGCGGGATGGACACCGCGGTCACCAGCGTCGAGCGCAGGCTCAGCAGGAAGACCAGGATCACGATCACGGCCATGACCAGGCCGAGCAGGCCCTCGGTGGTGAGGGACTCGATGGACTTGGAGACCTGCGGGCCCTGGTCGGAGACGACCGTGACGTCCGCGTCCTTGCCGAGGTCGGCGCGGATCTGCGGGAGCTTGTCCTTGACCGCGTCGGAGATGGCGACGGCGCTGCCGTCCTGGTCCATGGTGATCTGGACGGCGAGGCTCGGCTTGCCGTCCGTGCGGGTCAGGGAGGTCGGGGTGGCCGACTCCTGCCGCACGGTGGCGAGGTCGCCGACGCGTACCGGCGCGCCGCCCCCGGGCTTGCCCGCCGCGGCACCGGCAGCGGCCGGCGAGACGGTGAGGTCCTTGATCTGCTGGAGCGAGGTGTAGCCGCTGCCGACCTGGACGGTGCGGCTCTTGCCGTCCTCGGAGAAGGAGCCGGCCGGTACGGAAGCGCCGCCCGCCTCCAGGGCCTGGCCGAGCGCCGCCGGGGTGAGTCCCGCCTTCGCGAGCTTGGCGTCGTCCGGGGTGACGGCGACGACGCGGTCGCGCACGCCGCTCACGGTGACCTGGCCGACGCCGTCGATGTCCTTCAGGGACGGGACGACGCTGCGGTCCAGGCGGTCGGCGAGGGCCTGCTGGTCCTGGCCCGCCGAGGAGACGGCCAGCACGGTGGTCGGCAGGTCGTCGGTGGAGCCCGCCACGACCTGCGGGTCGACGTCGTCGGGCAGCTTGGCGCGGGCCCGGTTGACGGCCTGCTGGACGTCGGCGACCAGCGCCTTGGAGTCGTTGCCGTAGTCGAACTCGGCCATCACCACGGCCGAGCCCTCGCCGGCCGTCGAGGTGACGCCGGTGATGCCGTCGACCGCCTGGATGCCGTCCTCAAGAGGCTCGACGACCTGCTTCTCGACGACGTCGGGCGAGGCACCCTGGTACGGCGCCACGACGGACACCATGGGCATATCGATGGACGGCAGCAGCTGCTGCTTGAGCTGTGGGATCGCGATGGCCCCGAAGACGATCGCCACGATCGACATCAGTGCTATCAGGCCCCGTTGTGCGAGGCTGAGTCGGGACAGCCTGAACATGGGTGGGGTCTCTCTCTTTTGTTCGTAAACCTTCTCGGCAACGGGCCATGGCGGGCCCGCTTACACCATCCGGCACGAGAAGCGTCGTTTCCCTAGCACCCAGGTCCATTTCCGGCGTCGGGGCGTACCGCGTCCGTAGTACGCCCCGCTCCACCCGCTGCTACACCCGCGGGCGGACGAGTCCGGATTCGTACGCTATGACCACCAACTGCGCCCGGTCGCGGGCGCCCAGCTTGGCCATCGCGCGGTTCACGTGCGTCTTGACCGTCAGCGGGCTGACGGTCAGCTGCCCGGCGATCTCGTCGTTGGACAGGCCGCCCGCGACCAGCACCAGCACCTCGCGCTCCCGGCCGGTCAGCGACGCCAGCCGCGCGGCGTCCGGCCCTTCGGCGCCGTCCTCGCCGCTCCCCTGCGCCAGGAACCTCGCGATCAGCCCCTTGGTGGCCACGGGCGAGAGCAGCGCCTCGCCGGCCGCCGCGATACGGATCGCGTTCAGCAGCTCGTCCGGCTCCGCGCCCTTGCCGAGGAAGCCGCTGGCGCCCGCCCGCAGCGCCTGCACCACGTAGTCGTCGACCTCGAAGGTCGTCAGGATCACCACCCGTACGCCGGCCAGCTCCGGGTCCTCGCTGATCATGCGGGTGGCGGCCAGGCCGTCCACGCCGGGCATCCGGATGTCCATCAGGACCACGTCGGGCGCCGCGGAGCGGGCCAGCTCGTACGCCGCGGCGCCGTCCGACGCCTCGCCCACCACCCGCATCCCGGGCTCGGAGTCCACCAGCACCTTGAACGCGCTGCGCAGCAGCGCCTGGTCGTCGGCGAGCAGCACCTTGATCGTCATGTCGTCTCCCCCGTGCGCGCGGGCTGCAGCGGCAGCCGCACCCGTACCTTGAATCCGCCGGCCGGGCGGGGCCCGGTCTCCACCGTGCCGCGCAGCGCCACGACCCGTTCCCGCATCCCGATCAGTCCGTGCCCGCCACCGTCCGTACGGTCCTCCGGTCCCTCCTGCTCGCCGGGGCGCGGGCGCGGTCCGGCGGGCCGCCCGCCGCCGTCGTCCAGCACCGTCACCGTCAGCGCCTCGGCCGAGCGGACGATCCGTACCGTGGCCCGGGCGCCCTCCCCCGCGTGCTTGTGCACATTGGTCAGCGCCTCCTGGACGATGCGGTACGCGGTGAGGTCGACCGAGGCGGGCAGGCCCTCGGGGCTGCCGGGCGGCAGCTCCAGCTCGACGGGCAGCCCGGCGCGTACGAACCCGTCGATCAGCTGGTCCAGGACGCCGAGGCCCGGGGCCGGTTCGGTGGGCGCGTGCGGGTCGTCGGACTGGCGCAGCAGGCCGACCGTGGCGCGCAGCTCGTCCAGCGCGGACCGGGACGCCTCGCGGACGTGCGCGAGGGCCTGTTTGGCCTGGTCGGGGCGGCTGTCCATGACGTGCGAGGCGACCCCGGCCTGGACGTTGACCAGCGCGATGTGGTGCGCGACGACGTCGTGCAGCTCGCGGGCGATGCGCAGGCGCTCCTCGGCGACCCGGCGTCCGGCCTCCTCCTCGCGGGTGCGTTCGGCCCGCTCGGCCCGCTCCTCGATGGCGGCCACGAAGGCGCGGCGGCTGCGGACCGCGTCACCGGCCGCGGCCGCCATGCCCGTCCACGCGAAGATCGCCAGGTTCTCCTGGGCGTACCAGGGGCGTGTACTGGTGAGCATCGCGGCGGCGGTGAGCACCAGGACGGTCAGCGCGCCGATCCGCCAGGTGGTGGGGCGGTCGGTGCGGGCCGCGAGGGTGAAGACGGCGATGACCGAGGCCACGGCCACCGGGGCGCGCGGCTCGCTGCTGGCGGTCACCAGCTCGGCCAGCGTCATGGCGCAGGTGAAGGCGAGGACGCTGCGCGGGTAACGGCGGCGCAGTACGAGCGCGGCGCAGGCCAGCGCGGCGAGGAGGACCGCCGTCGGCTCCAGCGGGTGGGCGCCGAAGCGCGGCCCGTACCGGCCGTGCGGGCCGGCCGCCGCGCCGACCAGGATCACCGCGAAGACGGCCACCGCCAGGACCGCGTCGAGCACGACGGGGTGCGCGCGGAGCCGGGCGAGGAGCGCGGGCCCGGGCAGCGGGCCCTGTCCGGTGGCGAGGGGAGTCACGACAGGAAACGGTAGCGCCCCGGCCGCCGGACGCGGCCCGCCGAGGTGGTCGGCGGGCGGCGGCCCGGCGAACGGGGCGCGTACGTGCTGGAGGAAGCCGGGCGGTCGCCGTCCCCGCGGGCACGGGGACGGGGCCGCCGGAGCGGGCTGGTCAGCCCGGGATGAGGCCGTCGTCGCTGAGCATCTCGCGGACCTCGTCGAGAGTGGCGCCGGGCCCTGGCAGGATCAGCTCCGAGGGCTCCAGGGAGTCGTCGGGCAGCGGCTCGCCCAGCCGGCGTACGGCGTCGAGCAGCGCGCCCAGGGTCCGCCGGAAGCCGTCCTGGTCGCCGCTCTCCATCTCGGCGAGCAGCTCGTCATCCAGCTTGTTGAGCTCGATGAGGTGGCTGTCCGCCACCGTTACCTGCCCCTCGCCCATGATCCGTACGATCACGACGGTCTCCTCTGGTCCGGTCCGGCGATCCCGACGAGGCTATCCGCGCCCGCCGCTCACTGCTTGTCGAAACGCGGCTGGTCCTGCTGCGGTGCCTGCTGGGCCTGACCGCCCTGGCCGCCCTCGATGGCCTGCTGACCCGCGGAGGACCCGCCCGCCAGCTCGGCCTTCATGCGCTGCAGCTCCAGCTCGACGTCGCCGCCGCCGGAGATCCGGTCCAGCTCGGCCGTGAGGTCGTCCTTGGCCATGCCGGTCGGGTCGTCCAGCGCGCCGGACGCCAGCAGCTCGTCGATTGCCCCGGCCCTGGCCTGCATCTGCGCGGTCCGGTCCTCGGCGCGCTGCACGGCCAGGCCCACGTCGCCCATCTCCTCGGAGATGCCGGAGACGGCCTCGCCGATCCGGGTCTGCGCCTGGGCCGCGGTGTAGGTGGCCTTGATGGTCTCCTTCTTCGTACGGAAGGCGTCCACCTTGGCCTGGAGGCGCTGCGCGGCGAGCGTGAGCTTCTCCTCCTCGCCCTGCAGCGTCTGGTGCTGCGTCTCCAGGTCGGTGACCTGCTGCTGCAGGGCCTGCCGGCGGGAGAGCGCCTCGCGGGCCAGGTCCTCGCGGCCGAGCGCGAGGGCCTTGCGGCCCTGGTCCTCCAGCTTGGACGACTGGCCCTGGAGCTGGTTGAGCTGGAGCTCCAGGCGCTTGCGGGAGGTCGCGACGTCGGCGACCCCGCGCCGGACCTTCTGGAGCAGCTCCAGCTGCTTCTGGTAGGAGTAATCGAGGGTCTCGCGCGGATCCTCGGCCCGGTCAAGGGCCTTGTTGGCCTTCGCGCGGAAGATCATCCCCATCCGCTTCATGACACCGTCGCTCATGGGCCTCGAGCGCCCCCTTCTGACCGAGTTTCTTCGGGCTTCGGCTCCAGCACATCTACAGACCCCACAGTACGGGCCCCGGTTCCATTACCGCACTGCTTGGACCCGGATGTGCTCCTCCTGCAGGACGATCAGGTATCTCCCTTTCTCCGGCGCAGGGAGTAGGCGGGGTACGGGTACCCGCCCGGCCGTTGCCGGATCGTTCCCCTCGGGCTCTGGCCCACGGAGGGCGACCGCGTACCCTTGGGCTTTGTGTTCCGAAGCCGTTCGAAGGATGAGCGGTCCGCGACCTCCAAGGTGACCGCGGACCAGCCCCAGCAGCCACGCGACCCGCAGGCCCCCAAGGGCCGCCCGACGCCGAAGCGCAGTCAGGCGCAGACTCAGCGCCGTACTCGCGCGCAGTCGGCACCGGCCAACCGCAAGGAGGCCGTCAAGGCCCAGCGGGAGGCCCGCCGCGCCGACATGGCCAGGCAGCGCGAAGCGCTGGCCAAGGGCGACGAGCGGTATCTCCCCGTCCGGGACAAGGGCCCGGTCCGCCGCTTCGCGCGGGACTACGTCGACTCGCGCTGGTGCGTCGCGGAGTTCTTCCTGCCGGTGGCCGTGGTCATCCTGGTGCTGACCATGGTCCGGGTGCCGCAGATCCAGAGCATCGCGCTCATCCTGTGGCTGGTCGTGATCCTGCTGATCGTGCTCGACTCGATCGCCGTCTGGATCGGCCTGACCAAGCGCCTCAAGGACCGGTTCCCGAACGAGAACCTCAAGGGCGTCAAGCCCTACGCCCTGATGCGCACCCTCCAGATGCGCCGCCTGCGGCTCCCCAAGCCGCAGGTCAAGCGGGGAGAGCGACCCTGAACACGGCTTCTTCCGGCTTTGCCGGAGGGGCCGGCCCCTGGCTCGACGAGCTCGGGGGCATCCGGAACACCGTCCGGCAGGAGCTGGTGGCCCGGCAGCTGGAGGAGCAGATCTCCGCGCGGTTCCCGGTGGGCCAGCGGCTGCGCGTCCTGGACGTCGGCCTCGGCCAGGGCACGCAGGCGCTCCGCCTGGCCCGCGCGGGCCACAAGGTCACCGGGCTGGAGTCCGACCCGACGATGCTGGCCGCGGTCCGCGCGTCGCTGGCCGGTGAGCCGGCCGGCATCCAGGAGCGGGTCCGGCTGATCGAGGGCGACGGCCGGGACACCGGCGTGCACTTCCTGCCCGGCACCTTCGACGTGGTGCTCTGCCACGGCGTCCTGATGTACGTCGAGGAGCCCGACCCGATGCTGGCCGGGCTGGCCCGGGTACTGGCGCCCGGCGGCCTGCTGTCCGTCCTGGTGCGCAACGCCGACGCGCTCGCGCTGCGCCCGGGGCTGTCCGGCGACTGGGACGCGGCCACGGCCGCGTTCGACTCGCCCCGGTACAAGAACCGGCTCGGCCTCATGGTGCGCGCCGACCGGCTCGACGCGCTCACCACCACCCTCGCCGGGATCGGCGCCCCGCTGCACGCCTGGTACGGCGTGCGGCTGTTCACCGACCTCGCGGCCGACGACGCCGTGCCGCCGCCCGTCGAGGAGCTGACCCGGCTGCTGGCCGCGGAGGAACGGGCCGGGCGCACCGACCCGTACCGCGCGGTGGCGGCCCTGCTGCACCTGTGCGGCGTGCGGGACTGAGCACGCGGAACGTGACAGGGGCGGCGGGCCCTCGGGCCCGCCGCCCCTCACGCGTGCCGGGAGCCGCTCAGCCCTCCGCCGCCTCGTCGCCCTCCTCGGCCTCGGCGTGCAGGCTCATCGGGCCGTAGATCTTCACGCCGTCCTCGAACAGGACCACCTGGTCCACGTCGCGGTCCAGGAGCGTCTTCCACTCCTCGCCGATCCAGGACTCCGCGTCCCCCTGCGTGGAGAAGTCCTCCGGCGCCTCCCCCGCGGGTGCCTCCGTACCGTCGGCCTTCTCGAACCGCCACGTCCACGCCATGTCCGCCTCCTGGTACCACCGGGTACGTGCTTGCTCGTGCTGGTGCCGTGCAGTGGTCATGCCCTGTGCTGCCGCTCAGGTGACATGTCCCGTACTGGTCCTCGAATACTGATCAGCAGCCTAACGGCCGTGTCGAGACGTCCCCCCGCGCGCCCGTCGGCCGGGGACAGGAGAAAATCGGCGGGTGGAACTGACACTGCTCGGCACCGGGGCCCCCGAGGGCCTGCCCCGCCCCGGCTGCCCCTGCGCCTCCTGCGCCGCCGCCACGGGCGACGCGGCGCGGGCGGCCACCGCGCTGCTCCTGGACGGCGCGCTGCTCCTCGACCTCACCCCGGGCGCCGCCTTCGCCGCGGCCCGCGCCGGGCAGTCGCTCACCGGCGTGCGCCAAGTGCTCCTGACGCACCCGCACGAGGGACCCGCCGTCGAGGTGCCCACCGGGGTGCCGCAGCCGGGCCGGGTCGCGGACGGGCGGGAGCTGGCGCTGCTGGACGGGCACCGGGTACGCGCGGTGGCGGTGGACGTGCCGGGCACCGGCTACGAGATCGGCGGCACCTACGGCGAGCGGCTGCTGTACCTGCCGCCGGGCGCCGCGCCCGCCGGGGCCGCCGAGGGCAAGGGGCCGTACGAAATGGTCGTACTGGACATACTGGGGCGCCCCGACGCGCTGGCCCGGCTGCGGGCGAGCGGCGCGGTGGACGCGGCGACCGACGTGCTCGCGGTGCACATCGACCACGCCGTCCCGCCCGGCGAGGAGCTGCACCGGCGGCTCGCGGCGGTCGGCGCGCGCGCCGTGCCGGACGGCACGTCGCTGCTGGTCGGCGAGTACCACGCGGTGCCCGACCTGCCGCGCAGGACGCTGGTGCTGGGCGGCGCGCGCAGCGGCAAGTCCGTCGAGGCCGAGCGCCGGCTCACCGCCTTCCCCGACGTGCTGTACGTCGCGACCGGCGGCCTGCGGGACGGCGACACCGAGTGGGCCGCCCGGGTCAGCGCCCACCGCGAGCGCCGCCCGTCCTCCTGGCGGACCGCCGAGACCTGCGACCTGGTGCCGCTGCTGGCGGGCGAGGACGAGGACGGCGACGGCTCCGGCACCGCGGAGAAGACCGCCGCCTCCCCGCTGCTGATCGACTGCCTGTCCCTGTGGCTGACGCACGCCATGGACGACGTGGGCGCCTGGGACGACGAGACCTGGGCGAACGGCGGCGAACGGGCGCTGCACGCGCGGGTGGACGAGCTGGTGGCCGCGGTGCGCGCCACCCGCAGGTCGCTGGTGGCGGTCAGCAACGAGGTCGGCTCCGGAGTGGTCCCCGCGACCCCGGCGGGCCGCCGCTTCCGGGACGAACTGGGCCGCCTGAACGCCGCGTTCGCCGCCGAGTGCGAGCACGTGCTGCTGGTCGTCGCGGGGCAGGCCATTACGCTGCGCGGGTGACGCGCGCGGGCGGCGGCCCGTGTCCCGCTTGCCGGACGGCCTTCCGTACCGTCACCTGACGGCATGGAACCGTCCCACGGCACGGACCGCACCACGCTCGCCCGGCGCTCTCGGCCCGCCGGCCGGTTCGACGAGGCGGTGCGCCGCTATCTGCGCGACCGGCCGCAGGCCACGGTCGTGGCGCTGGGCGAGGGCCTGGACCCCGGCTTCTGGCGGGTGGACAACGGGCAGTTGCGCTGGCTGACCGTCGAGGAGCCGGCGACCGCGGCGCTGCGCCGGATGCTGCTGCCGGACGGCCCCCGGTGGCGCACCCTCACCGGCCGGCTCACCGGGCCGCACTGGCCCGCCGCCGTCGCCCGCCCCGCGCTCGGCGTCCTGGTCCTCGCCTTCGGACCGCCGCCCGGCGCCGAGGCGCTGCGCGAGCTGCGTGCCCTGTGCGCCCGCCGGCTGCCGGGCTCGACGCTGCTGCTGGAGGCCCCGCTCCGGCGCCGGTACCGGCCGTCCGCGCACCGGGGGCGACGTTGCCGGTAACCTGCGCCGAATGAGCGCCCTGAACCTCGATGACTTCGCGAACCTGATCGAGCGCCCCGACGGCGGCTTGCGCCGGGACGCCGAGGAGCGGCGGGAGCGCCGCCTCGTGCGCCCCGCCGCGCTGGGCCGCCTCGACGAGCTGGGCGACTGGCTGGCCGCCGTGCAGCAGCAGGTTCCGGCCCGGCCCCTCGACCGGGTCCGTACGGTGCTGTTCGCGGGCGATCACGGGGTGGCCGAGCTGGGCGTCTCCGGCCGCCCTGCGGGCAGCGCGACGGACCTGGTGCGCGGGGTGCTGGAGGGGACGAGCCCGGCGGCGGTGCTGGCGCGGCGGTTCGACGCCCCGCCGCGCGTGGTCGACATGGCGCTGGACTGCGACCCCGGCGAGCTGCCCGAGGACGTCACCCGGCACCGCGTGCGGCGCGGCTCCGGCCGGATCGACATCGAGGACGCGCTGACCGCGGAGGAGGCCGAGCAGGCGTTCCGCGCGGGCATGGCGATCGCCGACGAGGAGGCGGACGCCGGTACGGACCTGGTCGTGCTCGGCGACCTCAGCGTGGGCGGCACCACCGCGGCCGGCGCGCTGATCGCCGCGCTGTGCGGCACCGACGCCTCGGTGGTCACCGGGCGCGGCGGCGCCGGCATCGACGACCTGGCCTGGATGCGCAAGTGCGCGGCGATCCGGGACGCGCTGCGTCGGGCCCGCCCGGTACTGGGCGACCAGCTCGCGCTGCTGGCCACCACGGCGGGCGCCGACCTGACCGCGGCCACCGGCTTCCTGCTGCAGAGCGCGGTGCGCCGGACGCCGGTGATCCTGGACGGCGTGGTCTCCGCCGCCTGCGCGCTGGTGGCGCAGCGGATCGCGTTCCGCGCGCCGGACTGGTGGGTGGCCGGGCAGTCCGGCGGCGAGCCGGCGCAGGCCAAGGCGCTGGACCGGATCGCGCTCACCCCGCTGCTCGACCACGGCGTCACAGCCGGCGAGGGCACGGGCGCCCTCCTCGCACTGCCGTTGGTCCAGGCCGCGGCCTCCCTGGCAGCGGAGCTGCCGGTACGGGACGAGGAGCCCACGGGGGAGTGAGACCGCGCCCCGCCAGGGGCGCGGGGAACTGCGCGACCGGCCACGACGACGCAGCAGTCGGCAACGGCGCTCACGGGGGCACCCCTGGTTCCGCCCCAGCGCCCGCCCCCACAAGGCCGCAGGCTAACCTGCCGCGGTGAGCGACACCCCCGACCAGCCGGCCGCCAAGGCCACCTCCGACGCGCTCCGTTTCGCGTTCGGCACGCTGACCGTGCTGCCCGTACGGCTGACCCGCTGGGACCGCCCGACGGCCCGCGGCGGCATGCTCTGCGCGCCGCTCGCCGGGCTGGTCGTCGGGCTGTGCGCGGCGGCGCTCGGCGCGGCCCTGCTCCTGCTGGGCGGCGGCCCGCTGCTGGCGGCCGTCGGCACGGTCGCGGTGCCCGCGGCGCTCACCCGCGGCCTGCATCTGGACGGGCTCGCGGACACCGCCGACGGACTGGGCAGCGGCAAGCCGGCGGACGACGCGCTGCGCATCATGAAGCAGTCCGACATCGGCCCGTTCGGCGTGCTCGTGCTCCTCCTGGCGCTGCTCGCCCAGGTCGCCGCGCTGTACGAGCTGTACGCGGCCGGCTGGGCGGCGGGCGCGGTGGCGGCGGTGGCCGGCGCGGTCACGGCCCGCCTGGCCCTCACCCTCGCCTCCCGGACGGGCGTACCGGCGGCCCGGCTTGAGGGGCTGGGGGCGGCGGTCGCGGGGACGGTGCCCGTACGGGCGGCTTGCGCCGTCGGGGTTGCCGTGGTCGCCGTGGTGGCAGCCACGGGGCTCGGTGCGTACGGCGATCCGTACGGCGCCGTGCACGCGGCCGTCGCCGTCCTCCTCGGCCTCGCCGCCGGCGAGGTACTGCTGCGGCACTGCGTGCGGCGCTTCGGCGGCGTGACGGGAGACGTCTTCGGCGGGCTCGCGGAAACGGCCGGGCTCGCAACGGTTGTGGTGATGGCACTCGGCTGACGCCGAGTGGTCCTCAATCGCCGGACGGGCTTTCTTTTCTGCAGGTCTTCCGCCAGGCCGTCAGGTCCATCTCCTTCTGCAGCGAACTGAGCCTCAGCTTCCGGGACGTCGCGCAGAAGCGCTCCGGCGGCAGGTCGTACTCCACGTGGAAGACGGCCTTGCCCGCGCGGACGAACGGCGTGAGCTTCTCGCACTCGTCGTACTCCGCGCACTGCTCGTTGACCGCGAAGTCGAAGTCGTCCACCAGCCGCGGGATCTGGCCGAGGTCGTTCTTCAGGCCGACCGCCATGCCGCGCTCGTGCGCGAGGCGGGCCACCATGCGGTTGAACTCCAGCTGGTGGGCGGCGGTCAGCGGGAAGCCGGAGCGGTTCGCGTAGCCGTCGACGTTGTCCGGCTCGATGGCGTCGAAGCCCTTGTCGCGGCACATGTCGAACCGCTCGGCCAGCAGCGGCTCCAGCACGTCCAGCCGCCGGATGTCCAGCCAGCGTTCGCCCTTCCAGCCGTTGGACCGGCCGATGACGGAGCGCGGGAAGTCCGCCGCGTCCGGGCGCCAGTCCTCCCAGGCGCCGACGCTGAGGTAGCAGATCACCTTGCGGTCGCGGCGGTGCAGCGCGGCGACGGTGGCCGTGCCGTGGTCGAAGCCCTCGATGTCGTAGACGGGCGCGTCCACGTCCGTGTCGAGGCGGCCGCTCAGCTGCCACTGCCAGTCCGTACCCGGCTTCGGCCGCCACCGCTCCCCTGCCGGCCGCCCGCCGTCGGCGCGGTCGGACGGGGCCGTCGTACAGGCCGTGGCGAAGGCCAGCAGCAACACGGCCAGGGCATGGACGAACGGCCGTGTCATGTACCGGCTCTCCTGTCTGCGAGGAGGCACGGTGGTGCGCCCCGCCTTGAGGACGGTGATCACCGGTGGGTGGTTGCCCGGACGGGGATTTATCCGGTGGCTCACCCTCCGGATAAATCCGCCATACCGCCTCCAAGTCACCCAAGTACCAGGAAAACCAAGGGCGTTCGCTTCCCCGGGCGGCAATTCGACCGGTCGGCCGGGGGAACAGGTAGCGCATCGGGCGGGACCGGGCGGGGCACCCGAGCGTAGGCTCGGCGCCAGCGGCGCCACGAGTGCCCATGGATTCCCCGGACGGAACAGGACCTTCAATACCGTGACTGCACTGACCCTCAGTACTTCATCCGCCGCGACGCTGCGCGCGGACGCCGTTGTCGTCGGCCTCGCCAAGGGCGCCAAGGGCCCCGTCGTGGCGCCCGGCGCCGAGGCCGTGGAGACGGCCTTCGACGGCAAGCTGGCCGACGTCCTGGAAACCCTGGGCGCGAGCGGCGCCGAGGGCGAGGTGACCAAGGTTCCGGCCGCCGGCGGGCTCAAGGCGCCGGTCGTACTGGCGGTCGGCCTGGGCGAGGCCCCGGCCGAGGGCGAGGGTTACGACAACGAGGCGCTGCGCCGCGCCGCCGGTGCCGCCGCGCGTGCGCTGACCGGCGCCAAGAAGGCCGCCTTCGCGCTGCCCGTCGAGGACGCCGACGCGGTCGCCGCGGTCGCCGAGGGCGCGCTGCTCGGCGCGTACAGCTTCACCGCCTACCGCAACACCAACGGCGACGCCAAGAAGGCAGCGGACAAGTCCGCGCCGCCGGCCGAGATCGCCGTCCTGGGTGCCAAGCCGCGCGACAAGGCCCACAAGGCCGCCGCCGAGCGTGCGCAGGCGCTGGCCGCGGAGATCAACCGCGCCCGCGACCTGATCAACACCCCGTCCAACGACCTGAACCCCAAGGCCTTCGCCGCGCAGGCGCAGGCCGCGGGCAAGGAGTACGGCCTCAAGGTCGAGGTGCTGGACGAGAAGGCGCTCAAGAAGGGCGGCTTCGGCGGCCTCATGGGCGTCGGCCAGGGCTCGGAGAACCCGCCGCGGCTGGTGAAGATCAGCCACACCCACGCCAAGGCGAAGAAGCACCTGGCGCTGGTCGGCAAGGGCATCACCTACGACTCGGGCGGCATCTCCCTGAAGCCGGCCGGCCACAACGAGACGATGAAGTGCGACATGAGCGGCGCCGCCGCGGTGTTCGCCGCGGTCGTCACGGCCGCCCGCCTGAACCTCCCGGTCAACGTCACCGGCTGGCTCGCGCTGGCCGAGAACATGCCCTCGGGCTCGGCCACCCGCCCGGGCGACGTGCTGACCATGTACAGCGGCAAGACCGTCGAGGTGCTGAACACCGACGCCGAGGGCCGCCTGGTCCTCGCCGACGCGATCACCCGCGCCTCCGAGGAGACCCCGGACGCGATCGTCGACGTGGCGACGCTGACCGGCGCGATGGTCGTGGCGCTGGGCAACCGCACCTTCGGCATCATGGCCAACGACGACGCCTTCCGCAGCTCCCTCCACGAGATCGCGGAGGAGGTCGGCGAGGAGTCCTGGCCGATGCCGATGCCCGAAGAGCTGCGCAAGACCCTGGACTCCCCGGTCGCCGACCTCAAGAACATCGGTGAGCGGATGGGCGGCGGCCTGCTGGCCGGCGTGTTCCTCCAGGAGTTCGTCGGCGAGGGCATCACCTGGGCGCACCTGGACATCGCGGGCCCGGCCTTCCACGAGGGCGCGCCCTACGGCTACACCCCCAAGGGCGGCACCGGCTCCTCGGTCCGCACCCTGGTCCGGCTCGCCGAGCGCACCGCCGCGGGCGACCTGCTCTGACCCGCTCGACCTGCTGCTTGACCTGCTGCGGACGCAGCGCATCGACACGGCCCCGGGCTCTTCGCACGGGGCCGTACGTGCGGGCGCGGACAGGCGATGCGTACGGGCGCGGACAGGTGTTCGCTCTCGACGAAATCCGTAGGTCCGTACGGCTGAGTAGCCCGTCCGGGCGGCCGATCGACGGGCCCCGGGCCCGGCCCGCCGTCCCGCCCGTGTTCAACAAGTGCGAAGATGGGGCTCGGCAGGACAGGGCCCCCCTTACCCAGGGCCGAAGTACTAGCGGCCGAACAACAGCCGCCGTCCGGTCATCGGAGACCGGCTCCGGCGTACCCATGCATGGAGGACGTGACGTGGCGAACGACGCCAGCACCGTTTTCGACCTAGTGATCCTCGGAGGCGGAAGCGGCGGCTACGCGGCTGCCCTGCGCGGGGCTCAGCTGGGCCTGGACGTCGCCCTGATCGAGAAGAACAAGCTCGGCGGCACCTGCCTGCACAACGGCTGCATCCCCACCAAGGCGCTGCTGCACGCCGGTGAGATCGCGGACCAGGCCCGTGAGGCCGCCCAGTTCGGTGTCAAGGCCTCGTTCGAGGGCATCGACATCGCCGGGGTCCACAAGTACAAGGACGACGTGATCTCGGGCCTGTACAAGGGTCTGCAGGGTCTGGTCGCCTCCCGCAAGGTGACCTACATCGAGGGTGAGGGCCGACTGTCCTCCCCCACCTCCGTCGACGTCAACGGACGTCGCGTCGAGGGCCGCCACATCCTGCTGGCGACCGGCTCCGTGCCGAAGTCGCTGCCGGGTCTGGAGATCGACGGCAACCGCATCATCTCCTCGGACCACGCGCTGACGCTGGACCGCGTGCCGGAGTCCGCGATCATCCTGGGCGGCGGCGTCATCGGCGTCGAGTTCGCCTCGGCGTGGAAGTCCTTCGGTACCGACGTCACCGTGATCGAGGGCCTCAAGCACCTCGTCCCGGTCGAGGACGAGAACAGCTCCAAGCTGCTGGAGCGCGCCTTCCGCAAGCGGGGCATCAAGTTCAACCTCGGCACCTTCTTCGAGAAGGCCGAGTACACCGAGAACGGCGTCAAGGTCACCCTTGCCGACGGCAAGACCTTCGAGTCGGAGGTGCTGCTGGTCGCGATCGGCCGCGGCCCCGTCTCCCAGGGTCTCGGTTACGAGGAGGCCGGGGTCGCCATGGACCGCGGCTACGTCCTCGTCGACGAGTACATGCGGACGAACGTGGAGACGATCTCCGCCGTCGGCGACCTCGTCCCCACGCTCCAGCTCGCGCACGTCGGCTTCGCGGAGGGCATCCTGGTTGCGGAGCGACTGGCCGGTCTCAAGACCGTGCCGATCGACTACGACGGCGTGCCGCGCGTGACGTACTGCCACCCGGAGGTCGCCTCGGTCGGTATCACCGAGGCGAAGGCCAAGGAGCTGTACGGCGCCGACAAGGTCGTCGCTCTGAAGTACAACCTCGCGGGCAACGGCAAGAGCAAGATCCTCAAGACCGCGGGCGAGATCAAGCTCGTCCAGGTCAAGGACGGTGCCGTGGTCGGCGTCCACATGGTCGGTGACCGTATGGGCGAGCAGGTCGGCGAGGCCCAGCTGGTCTACAACTGGGAGGCTCTGCCGGCCGAGGTTGCGCAGCTCATCCACGCGCACCCCACGCAGAACGAGGCGCTCGGCGAGGCCCACCTGGCCCTGGCCGGCAAGCCCCTCCACTCCCACGACTGACCCCAGTCCGGGCGCGACGACCACATCCGCAATTCGTAAGGAGCAACTGAAACCATGGCGGTTTCCGTAACCCTTCCGGCGCTCGGCGAGAGCGTCACCGAGGGCACCGTCACCCGCTGGCTCAAGGCCGAGGGTGAGCGCGTCGAGGCCGACGAGCCCCTGCTGGAGGTGTCGACCGACAAGGTCGACACCGAGATCCCCGCCCCCGCGGCCGGCGTCCTGGCGTCCATCAAGGTCGCCGAGGACGAGACCGTCGAGGTCGGCGCCGAGCTGGCCATCATCGACGACGGCTCCGGCGCCCCGGCCGAGGCCCCGGCCGCTGCCGAGGCTCCGGCCGAGCAGCCCGAGCCCGCCCCCGCTGCCGAGGCTCCGGCCCCGGCCGCCGCCGAGGCCCCCGCCGCCCCGGCCGGTGGTGCCGAGGGCACCGACGTCGTGCTGCCCGCGCTGGGCGAGTCGGTCACCGAGGGCACCGTCACCCGGTGGCTGAAGGAGGTCGGCGAGTCCGTCGAGGCCGACGAGCCGCTGCTCGAGGTCTCCACCGACAAGGTCGACACCGAGATCCCCGCCCCGGCCTCCGGCACCCTGCTGGAGATCGTGGTGGCCGAGGACGAGACCGCCGAGGTCGGCGCCAAGCTCGCCGTCATCGGTGCCGCCGGCGCTGCCCCCGCGGCTGCCCCGGCCCCGGCCGCTCCGGCGCCCGCCCCGGCCGCCGAGCAGCCCGCCCCGGCCCCGCAGCCCGAGCCCACCCCGGCTCCGGCCCCGGCCGCCCCCGCGGCTCCGGCCGCCCCGGCCCCGGCCCCGGCACCGGCCCCCGCCGCACAGCCCACCCAGGGCACACCGGCCGCACCGGCAGGAGAGCCCGACGGCGCCAAAGTCACCCCCCTGGAGCGCAAGCTG
>NZ_JBEPFC010000130.1:0-20866 GCF_040301705.1 Streptomyces sp. NPDC000151
CTGCGCTGCTCACCGGCGCCGGGCTCGGCCCGCGCGCCCGCCTGGACCTGGCCCGCCTCATGGGCCGGCTCGCGCGGCAGCGCGCGGAGTTCGACGCCGACCACCCGGAGCGCACCCCGCTGGGCAGGACGACCGTCAAGGAACTGGCCGGGCGCTACCACCCCGACCTCCACGACTACCTCCTGCAGCCCATCGCCGGCGGCTTCTTCGGCTGGGACACCGCGCGCTCCGCCGCGGCCCCGATGCTGAGCCTGCTGCTGGACGCGGGCGGGCCGGCGAGCTGGCGTACGTACACGGGCGGCATGGACCTGCTCGCCCGCCGGCTCGCCGCCGGGCTCGACGTGGTCACCGGCAGCGAGGTGCACGAAGTGGTCGCCGACAAGGACTCGGCGGGATTGCGGATCGGCGGCGGCGTCGTCACCGCGCGCGCCGCGGTGCTCTGCGTGCCGGCGCCCGTCGCGGCCCGGCTGCACGCCAACCCCTCGGCGGACGAGGCCGCCTTCCTGTCCGCGTGCACGTTCACGCCGACGCTGAAGGTGAGCTGCCTGCTGGACCGGCCGCTCGGGCCGCGGGCCGGCGGCGAGCCCCTGTACCTCCTCCTCGCCCCGGACGCGGAGGACAGCGTGCTCTCCGGCGTCATCGCCGACCACGTCAAGCACCCGGCGCGGGCCCCCGCAGGCAAGGGCCTGCTGACCCTCATGGCGCACGCGCGGACCATCCCCGAGCTGCTCGCCGCGCCGGAACGGGAGGTCGTCGAGCGCCTCACCAAGGCGGCCCGGCGCTATGTACCGGGCCTGGAGCAGGCCGGTATGCGCAACTTCGTGCACGCCTTCCCGCACGGCCTGCCCGAGGCCACCCCCGCCGCGCTGCGCCGCCGCCCGTCCTTCATGGCGCGCGCCACCGGCCCCGTGGAGTACGCGGGCGACTGGGTGATGCTGCGGCCGTCCTCCGAGGGCGCCGTGCGCGCGGGCGCGCTCGCCGCCTCGCGCGTCCTCAGCCGGCTGCGCGGACCCCGCCCGCACGACACGACCGACCGGGAGACGACGCGTGAAACCGCATGACATGGGGACCCTGTTCGAGGAGTGCGCCGAGCGGGGACACGGTACGGAATTCCGGCTGGACCGGCCGTTCGACATCGCGCCGGAGGCCGGTACGACGCACTCCGTCGCCGGACTGGCCGCGCTCGTGCAGGACATGGCGGGCCGGCTGGCCGCCGCCGGGGCCCGTCCCGGGGACCGGGTGGCGATCGTCAAGGACAACCACTGGGACTACGACCTGCTGGCCTGCGCCGCCGTGCGGATCGGCGCCGTCCCCGCACAGCTCTCCGGGCAGCTCCCCGGCGAGACGCTGCGACTGCTGCTCGAACGCCTCGGCCCCGCCCTGCTCGTGACCACGTCGGGCCTGCTGGAGCGCGCCCGCGCCGAAGGCGCCGACCTGCTGCGGGCCGCGGACGCCTGCGCCGTACTGGACGGCGCGTTACCGGGCACGCTCGCCTTCGAAGCCCTGCAGGGGAACCCCGCGCCCGGCCCCCGCCGACGGCACGACGACGAGCCCCTGGTCATCAACCACACCTCGGGCACGACGGGCGTACCCAAACTGGTGGTGCACTCGACCCGCACGATCATCGGCAAGCTGGCCCGGTTCGAGACCGTGCGGTATCCGAAGATCGGCGTGCGGCGTGACGACACGCTGCTCAACGCCAGCTCGTACGCCCACGGCCGGACGTTCTGCTGGACCGCGAGCGTGCTGTGCCTGGCGCCGCGCCGGATCACGATCGTCACGGGTCAAGACCCGGACGCCGCCGACCCGTTGCTGCGCGCCCACCCGCCGACGGTCGTCGAGGCGCTCCCCGCCTCGTTCGTCCGCTTCCGGCCGCTGACCGCCCGCCTGGACAACCCGTTCCGGCGCGTACGGCTGTACATCAGCACGTACGACGCGGTGCACCCGCCCGTCCTCCGCGCCTACCTCCAGGCCAGCGCGCACCGCAGCCCGCTGTGGATGCAGGGCTGGGGCCAGACCGAGACCGGCCCGCTGACCTTCCGCTTCCACACCCGCCGCGCCGTGTCGGCGGACGAGGGGCAGCGGGACGCCCGCGATCTCGGCCGGCCCATTCCGCTCAAGACCCGGCTGCGGGTGGTCGATCCCGACACGCTCGCGCCGCTGCCGCGTGGCCGCGAGGGGCTCGTCCTGGCCAGGACGGCGGCGCGCGGCCTCGCGTACGTCGGCGAGGACGCCCGCTGGGCGGCGAAGCAGCACGGCGGCTGGTGGAACACCGGCGACATCGGCATCCGCAGCCGCGGCGGCAGCGTCCGGCTGCTCGACCGCGAGGTCGACCGCACTCCCCGACTGAGCTGCCTGCAAACGGAGGACGTGCTGGAGGAACGGCTGCCGCAGGTCCTGGAGTGCGTCGTGCTCGGCAGCCCCGGCGAGGCGCCGCTGCCGGTCGTGGTCACCGCGGACGGCACGCTGGACCGGGACCGCTGGCAGGAGGCGGTGCGCGACCTCCCGACGCTGCGCGAGCCGGCCGTCCTCACCTGGGACGCCGTCCCCCGTACGGGCACGGGCAAGGTCCGCCGCACGGCACTGCGCCGCCGGCTCACCGGCCGTACGGACACCTCGGGCTCCGGCCGGTGGACGTGAGAGCCGGCGCCCGGAACGAGCAGCTCATGTATCGCAGAGAGGCGGGGAGCACACTGAGCCGGACCCTGAAAGACGACACCCTTGGTTACGTCTTCGACAACGACAGCACGCACAGCGAGGAACAGCACCGCTGCCTGGCCGCCGCGTACGACCCGGTGACCCTCGCGCGGCTGGCCGCGACGGGGGTCGGGGACGGCTGGCGGTGCCTGGAGATCGGTTCGGGCGGCGGGAGCGTGGCGCGCTGGCTCGCCGCACGCGTCGCGCCCACCGGCGAGGTGACCGCCACCGACGTCAAACCGCACCACATCCCCGAGACGCCGCACCTCTCCGTGGTACGGCACGACGTGGTGACCGACCCGCTGCCCGAGGCGGCCTTCGACCTCATCGTGGCGCGCCTCGTCCTGCAGCACCTCGCGGAGCGGGGCGCGGTGCTCGACAAGCTGGTACGCGCCCTCAAGCCCGGCGGCCTGCTGCAGATCGACGAGTTCGACACCTCCTACGAACCGCCGCTGCTCGCCCCGGACGGGCGCGCGGCCGAGCTGTACACGGCCTTCCTGCGGGCGAAGGCCGACGCGATGCAGGCGGGCGGCGGCGATCCGCACTGGGGGCGGCAGGTGCCGGCCGCGATGCGGGCCGCGGGGCTCGTCGACATCGACCCGCAGCCGTTCATCGAGGCGCGGCACGCCGGCTCCGCCGGCCTCCGGCTCCAGCTGCACCACACGTACCACCTGCGGGACAAGCTGATCGCCGCGGGCATGACCGAGCGGGACCTGGAAGAGGTACGCGTACTGATGCGGGACCCGTCCTTCCGCGCGGCGTCCAGCGTCCTGTACTCGACACAGGGCCGCCGTCCGCGGATCGGAGGCGGCTCGTGACCGCGCCGGCGCCGCCGGACGGGGCCGCTGTCGCGGGGCGCGTCGCCGCGCGCGCCCTGGACCTCGCGGACGCCCCCAAGTCCGGCCGGTCCGCGTACACGATCGACTGGGCGGGCCCTGTCGGCCTGCCGCTGCCCGACGAACGGGCCGTCCAGGCGGCCTGCGGCATCATGCACGTGCACGGCCGCGCGGCCGGCCGCCCCGCGCCGCTCGCCGTCGACTACGCGTCGGCGGTGGCCGGAGTACTGGCCGCGCAGGGCGCCCTGGCCGTCCTCATCGGCCGGTCCCGGGGCCTGGAGCTGCACCGGGTCCGCACCTCGGTCGCCCAGGCGGCGCTGCTCTCCGTAGCGCAGTACCTCGCCGCCGCGACCGCCGGCGACGACCCGCCGGAGCCGCTCGCGCCCGGCGAGTGCGCCTGGCTGACGGCCGACGGGGTGCACATCGAGGTGGAGACCCTCGACGCCCTTCAGTGGCAGGAGTTCTGGCGGCGGCTCGGCGCGCCTCCCTCCGACGTCGGGCGCGGCTGGCGCCCCTTCCAGCAGCGGTTCGGCACGGCCGGCTGCCCGCTGCCGGCGTCCCTGCACGAGGCGGTGGCCCGTGCGTCGTTCCGGGCCGTGCGGCACGCGGCCGGCGAGGCGGGCGTCAGCGTACTGGCGGTCCGCGAGGACCCGTTCCCGCCGATCGGCATCCGGCCGTGGACCCTGACGCCGTTCCCCGAGCGGGCCGCCGCGCGGCCGTCTCCGGCGACGGAAGCGCCGCTCGGCGGCCTGCGGGTCGTGGAGTCGACCCGGCGGGTGCAGGGACCGCTCGCCGGGCACATCCTGCGGATGCTCGGCGCCGAGGTCATGCGCATCGAGCCGCCGGGCGGCGACCCGATGCGCGGCATCCCGCCGATCGCGGGCACGTGTTCGGCCCGCTTCAGCGCGCTCAACGCGGACAAGACCGTCGCGGAGATCGACCTCACCACGGACGCCGGCCGGCGCGAGGTGCACGAACTGGTCTCCGGGGCCGATGTCTTCCTGCACAACTGGGCGCCGGGCAAGGCCGCGCAGCTGCGCCTGGACGCCGACGACCTGCGCAGGACCCGCCCGGGCCTGGTGTACGCCGGGGCCTCGGGCTGGGGCGACGCGCTGGGGCCCACGCCGCCGGTCGGCACCGACTTCCTGGTGCAGGCCCGCAGCGGCCTGGCCGCCGCGCTCCGCCCCGCCGACGAGCCCCCCGTCCCCTCCCTGATGACGCTCACCGACGTCCTCGGCGGCCTGGTGTCGGCGCAGGGCGTACTGGCGGCCCTGCTCACCCGCATCCGTACCGGTCACGGCGGGCGCGTCGACTCCTCCCTGCTCTCCGCCGCCGCGGTGATCCCGCGCCGCCGCCGACGGGTGGAGTGGACCCCGCTGGACCGTCCGGTGCGGACCGCGGACGGCTATCTCGCGCTCGGCCCGGAGGCCCGCGCCCGGCCGGAGCGGGTCGCGCGGATCACGGGGCCCGGCGCCGCGGCGGACCTCGCCGCGTCCCTCCTCCGCTTCCGCCTCCGCCCGACGGGCTTCTGGTCACCCCGGCTGCACGAGGCGGGCCTGACCGCGACACCTGTCTGCACCGACCTGCGCGACCTGCCCCGCGCCCCGGCCTTCCGCGCGGCCGTGGCGACGGCGGAGCACGCTCATCCGCTCGCACCCTGGGAGTTCGCATGAACGCAGGCTCAGGAGCTCCCGCGCCGACGGCCGTATGGACCTCCCGCGACGGAGTCACGATCCGCGATCTCGTACCGGCGCGGTACCGCCGCGCCTGGGCAGCGCGGGGCCACTGCCCGGACCGCGATCTGTACTCCCTCTTCGCCGAGCACGCCCGCCGGCACCCCGCCCGGGAGGCGGTCATCGACGCGGCGGGCGCGGTGGACTACGCCACCCTCGCCGCCCGGGTGCGCCACCTCGCCGGCGCCTTCGCCGCCGCGGGCCTGGGCGCGCGGGACATCATCGCGCTCCGCCTGCCCAACGGCCGCGAGGCGGTGGCGGCGGAGCTGGCGGTGGCCGCGCTGGGCGCGGTGTCGCTCCCGTACCCGACCGGCCGCGGCACCCGGGACACCCTCAGCCTGCTGACCCGCTCCCGCGCCCGCGGCGCCGTCTTCTCCTCCCCCGACGACGTCGCCCTGCGCTCTCAACTACCGTATCTGCGCGCCGTGTTCGCCCTCGGTGACGTGCCCGGAGCCCGCCCGCTCGACGGGCCCGCGCACACCTTCCCGGACCCGCCGTCCCCCGACCCCGAATCCCCCGCCCGCATCCTCGTCTCCTCCGGCTCCGAGGCCGAGCCGAAGATGGTCGCCTACTCGCACAACGCGATGGCCGGCGGCCGGGCCGCGTACATCCGGTCCCTGCACCCCGCCGGCTCCCCGCCCCGCCACCTCGTCCTCGTCCCGCTCGCCTCCTCGTTCGGCTCCTGCGGCACGCCCGTCACGGTCGCGGCGCTCGGCGGCACGCTCCTCGTCCAGGAGTCCTTCGATCCGGCCGCGGCCCTCCGCATGATCACCGAGCACCGGCCCACGCACGTCTTCGGCGTACCGACCATGCTCCGCCGCCTCGCCGACCACCCACCGCTCCCGGCCGAGGACCTCACCGGTCTGCGGGCGGTGGTCTCCAGCGGCGCCGCGCTGCCCGAGTCCACCGCCGACGCCTGCCGGCGGCGCTTCTCGCGCCCGGTCATCGCCGTGTACGGCTCCTCCGACGGCGTGAACTGCCACACCGCGGCGACCGGCCTCACCCCGGAGACCGGCACCGGCCGCCCCGACCCCGCCGTGGCCGCCATCCGCATCACCGACGGCCGCGGCGACCCGCTCCCCCCGGGGCAGCCGGGCGAGATCTGCGCCCGCGGCCCGATGACGCCGCTCTGCTATGTCGCGAGCCCGGAGCTGGACGCCCGCTACCGCACCGCCACCGGCTGGGTGCGCACGGGCGACCGCGGGCTGCTGGACGCGCACGGCCGGCTGCACGTCCTCGGCCGGCTCCGGCAGATCGTCGTACGCGGCGGTTACAACATCAGCCCCGCCGAGGTGGAGCGGGAGCTGGGCGCCCACCCCGCCGTCGCCGAGGCCGTCTGCGTCGCCGTGCCGGACCCCGACCTGGGCGAGCGCCTGTGCGCGTGCGTCCGCGAGCTGCCCGGTACGACGCCCACGCTGACCCTGCCGGACCTCACCGCGTTCCTGGAGCGGGAGCGCGGCCTCGAACGCCGAAAGCTGCCCGAACTTCTCCTCCGGCTGCCGGAAATGCCGCTGGGCCCGACGGGCAAGGTCTGCCGCCGGACCCTGACGGCGATGGCGTCCGCGACGCCGCGGCGCGCCTGAGAGACTCCGCTGGTGGCGCGCCCGGGGCAGGTACCGTTCGGCCGCGTTCGGCTTGCCGTGAGCTGCCTGCGGCGTTCCGGGCGGGCAAGATGGCCTGATGAGGGAGTTGGCAGTGTGGTCGCGGACGCGTCATTGGATTCCGGCGGCGGTGATCGTTCTCGCGGTGCTGGTGGAGCTGCTGTCGCCCCCGGCCGTGTCGTCGGCGCCGCTGCTGGCCGTCGCGCCGGTGGCGGCGGTCTCCCTCCTCCGGCCGGCGGGCATCATCGCCGTCGGCCTCGCCGCGATGATGGCGCACGCGGGCCTGGCATACGCCGACGGTTCCTTCGGCTGGCAGGCCGGCATCGCCAACCAGGTCACCCTGCTGGCCGTCACCGCACTGGCCGTGGGCCTGGACCGGTCCCTGCGCTCGCAGCACGCCAGCGCCAGCCGGGCGCGGTACGCCGCCGAGGTGGCCCAGCGGGCCGTCCTGCCCCGGCCGCCCAGCAGGCTGGGTGACCTGCGGATCGCGGCCCGCTACGTGCCGGCCGAGGACATGGCCCTGATCGGCGGGGACCTCTTCGTGGTGCAGGAGACCCCGTTCGGCGTCCGCGCGATGGTCGGCGACGTGCGCGGCAAGGGGCTGGCCGCCGTCGCGGCCGTCAGCGTCGACATCGGCGCCTTCCGCTTCGCCGCCGACCACTCGCCCGACCTGCCCGATCTGGTCCAGGTCATGGAGGAGTCGCTGCTGCGCGAGGGGCGGCGCCGGGACGGCCCGGACGAGACGGAGGGGTTCACGACCGCCCTGATCGTCCAGTTCAGCGCGGATCTGGAGCAGGTGCAGCTCGTCAACCGCGGGCACCCGGCGCCGCTCCTGCTGTACGCGGACGGCCGGGCGCGCGTACTGGAGCCGGCGGAGGAGGCGCCGCCGCTGGGCATCACGACCCTGGGCGACTGGGCGTCACCGGTGGACACATACGCCTTCCCGCCCGGGTCGATGCTGCTGTGCTTCACCGACGGCGTGACCGAGGCCCGCGACCGCGCCGGCACCTTCTACGACCCGGCCGACCGGGTGCCCGGCATGATCCACGACTACCTGCACCAGACCGGGCATCTCCCGGAGCCGTCGGCCGTCCTGGACTTCCTGGCCCGCGACGTCAGCCGCCACAGCGCCAGCGCTCCCCAGGACGACCAGGCCCTCCTCGCGCTCCACCGTCCCCTCCCCCACCAGGACCTGCTCACTCGCCGGTGACCGGGCCCCGCCGGAGAAGGGGACGTGCCGGGCGTCAGCGCACGTCGACGCAGTCGCCGGTGGAGGTCACGGCGGGGGTGGTGGAGGTACCGGCGAAGCTGTACCGCCAGCAGGTGTCGGTGCTCGCGGTCCGGGTGGTCTTCACCTGTCCCGCGGCCGAGCCGCTGCCCGAGGTGTACGTCTTCAGCGTGGAGTACGTGCTGCCGCTCGCGGCACGCGACTGGAGCTTCACCGACTGCTGGGTGTAGCCGGCGTACTTGTAGGTGTCCCAGTTGGCGCGCGTCAGCAAGCCGGAAATGGTGATGGTCCTGCCCTTGACGACCGGCTCGGGCGAGGCGTTGGCGGTCAGCTTGGAGTAGCGCTTCATCGAGAAGGACTTGACGTTGTCCTGCTGGACGTAGTCCGCGTCATTGCCCTGCGCGAGCGCCCACACCTTCCAGGTGCCCGCCGCACCGTTGAACAGGTGGGACTGCGGGTCGATCGTGAACGTCTGCGTGCACTTGGCGGTGGTGGACGAGGTCGCCGTGCAGCCGGCGTACTCCTCGTTCGGGGTGACGCCGGTGTCGATGTCGTCGAAGGTGGCGCCGCCGTGCCACAGGAGGGCGGTGGCCGAGTCGATGCCCGAGTCGTCGGTCGCGGTGAAGGTCACCGTCACCGTCTTGGTGTTGGTGGTGCCCAGGACCACGTCCTTGCCGCCGTTGACGACGACGTCGGAGATGGTCGTGTCGCCGTACCCGTCGTCGGCGGCGGCGGCACGCAAGCCGGCCGGCGCGGCCTTCGGCTGCTTCGCCGAGGCGGCCTGCTGCACGGAGCTGTCGTGCGCGGTACGGGCGGCAGCGGCGGCATCGCCCGCCTGCCCGGCGTCGGCCTGCGCGACCGGGATCGCGAGAGCCGTCAGGGCCAGAGCACCGCTCACGGCGGCGGCAGTGGCGCGTCTACGCATGGTGTTCCCCAAGTGGAGAAGGGGGCCCGGAACTGGCTGCTCACAGGCCCGAAGGTTCGAAGGAGTCTGTTGACTCGACGGTGAAGATCACCCGGAGAACCGAAAGGTTGTACGGGTGGGGAGGAAAATCCCAACGCCAGGTGAACGACCCAGGTACCTAACGGGCACCTAACAGGGCCTAGCAAGTGCATGGATTTGCCTAATACTATTAGGCAACTGCATAATCGCTTCTGGCTGACTGCTGACTGGAGGACGGCATGGTGCGGCGCGTAGGGCTGACCACGGAGCGCCTGACCCGGGCGGGGGCGGAACTGGCCGACGAGGTCGGGTTCGACCAGGTGACCGTCTCGGCGCTCGCCCGGCGGTTCGACGTGAAGGTCGCGAGTCTGTACTCGCACGTGAAGAGCTCCCAGGACCTCAAGACCCGGATCGCCCTGCTCGCCCTGGAGGAACTCGCCGACCGGGCCGCCGCTGCGCTCGCCGGGCGGGCCGGCAAGGACGCCCTGGCCGCCTTCGCGAACGTCTACCGCGACTACGCCCGGGAGCATCCCGGGCGCTACGCCGCGGCCCAGCTGAGGCTCGACCCGGAAACGGCGGCCGCCAGTGCCGGCGTCCGGCACGCGCAGATGACCCGGGCGATCCTGCGCGGCTACGACCTGACGGAGCCCGACCAGACGCACGCGGTCCGGATGCTGGGCAGCGTCTTCCACGGCTACGTCAGCCTGGAAATGGGCGGCGGCTTCAGCCACAGCGCCCCGGACACACAGGAAACCTGGTCGCGGATGCTGGACGCCCTCGACGCACTGCTGCGGAACTGGCCCGCGCCCCCGAACACCCCCGTCACCCCAACAGGTTGAGACACATGCGCACCGAGCACACCGAGCAGACCGAGCACACCTGGATCACCACACCCATCACCGCCGACCTCCTGCGCGGCGCCCTCGACCTGGAGCGCACCGCGCACGGCGTGCTGCCGCACCGGCTGCCCGCCCGGGCCCGCAAGCAGATCCCCGACGGCCAGCTGGCCATGGCGGAGTCCCAGCCCTCCGGCGTACGGCTGGTCTTCCGCACCCGTGCCACCGCCGTCGAACTGGACACGCTGCCCACCAAGCGAGTCTACGTGGGCGCCCCGCCCCGCCCGGACGGCGTGTACGACCTGCTCGTCGACGGCCGGCTGGCCGACCGGGGCAGCGTCACGGGCGGCAACACCCTGACCATCGACATGACCACCGGTTCCGCCACGACCGAGCCCGGCCCGGTCGGCACCCTCCGCTTCACCGACCTGCCCGGCCCGTCCGACCCGTCCAGTCCGTCCGACCGCGTCAAGGACGTCGAGATCTGGCTGCCGCACAACGAGGCCACCGAACTCGTCGCGCTGCGTACCGACGCCCCCGTCGAGCCCGTGCCGGACCGGGGCCGCAAGGTGTGGCTGCACCACGGCAGTTCGATCAGCCACGGCTCCGACGCCGCCAGCCCCACCACCACGTGGCCCGCGCTCGCCGCCTCCCTCGCCGGCGTGGAACTGATCAACCTGGGGCTGGGCGGCAGCGCCCTGCTCGACCCGTTCACCGCCCGTACCCTGCGGGACACCCCCGCCGACCTGATCAGCGTCAAGATCGGCATCAATCTGGTCAACGCCGACCTGATGCGGCTGCGCGCCTTCGCCCCGGCGGTGCACGGCTTCCTCGACACCATCCGGGAAGGGCACCCGACCACACCGCTGCTGGTCGTCTCGCCCCTCTTCTGCCCGATCCACGAGGACACCCCCGGCCCGGCCGCTCCGGACTTCAGCAACGTCAGTGCCGGGAAGCTGAGTTTCCGGGCCACGGGCGACCCCGCTGACCGCACCCGCCTGACGCTCAACATCATCCGGGAGGAGCTCTCCCGCCTCACCGCCGCACGCGCGACCGAGGACCCGAACCTGCACTACCTCGACGGCCGCGAGCTCTACGGCCGGGCCGACTTCGCCGAACTGCCGCTGCCCGACCAGCTCCACCCGGACGCCGCCACCCACCGCCGTATCGGCGAACGCTTCGCCGAGGTGGCCTTCACTGCCAACGGCGTCTTCGCGGACCGCGACGCCTGACCCCCGGCCGCCGACGCCCTCTTCACACGTCGAACCCCTGCTCCGCCGCGCGGAGCCATTTTCTGGTGGCCGACAGGTCGGCGCGGGCCCGGCTCAGTACCACGTAGAAGAAGATGCCGTCGTTCCGGCAGCGGGAGAGGGGACGGATGAGGTGGTATTCGTCATCCAGCGTGATCAGGATGTCTTCCATCCGGTCGGGGCTGTAGCCGAGCGTTTCGAGCGCGGCGAGTTTGGCCCGTACGACATCGGTGTCCACCAGCGCCGCCTTCTCCAGGTCGGGGCCGGCGGGGTGGCCGATGGAGCCCAGCATGAGCCGACTGTAGTAGTCGACCACGGAGACCCCGAGGACACCGTCGATCTGCAACAGGTCCCGCAACGTCTGATCGATGCCGGTCACGGCCCACCTGCTCCCGCCCCCCGATGCTCGCGCCCACACGTCATCGTTGCAGGCAGCAAGACATGAACCCGCTGCTTGATCAGAACCGTCGTCACTTGTTGCGGCCCTGGTCGAGAATGTATGGGAGGCAGCCGGTTGTGGCCGTGGGGCGGCGGGGCCGTGGGTGGTCGGCGGTGCTGCGGCGGCGCGCGAAGCCACGGGCAGACACCATTGACAAGCTTGCGCAATATTGCCGAACATAAGGCGGGTCAATCTCTGGCCCGACGACCGCAGGTAGTGCGGCGTCGCGTTTCCCGCCAGGAGGCAAGATGGGCTGCACCCTCACGGACGTGGCCAAACGCGCAGGCGTCGCGCTGTCCACCGCATCCCGCGCGTTCAGCGAGCCGGACCGGCTGGGCCCGGAAACCTTGCGCAAGGTTGTCGAGGCCGCCCGCGAGCTCGGTTATGAGGCGCCGCCGGGCCGGGTGAGCGGTGGCAGGGGCCGGGACTCCCAGCAGGACACCGTCGCCGTGCTCGTCCCGGATGTCGCGAACCCGGTGTTCGGCTCCTTCGTCAAGAGCGCGCAGCGCGAGGGCTGGCACCGCCGGCTGGCCGTCGTACTGGCCGACACGGACTTCGACCCCGCGCACGAGCGGGAGCTGATCGGGCACCTGTGCCGGCGCGCGGCCGGGCTGATCGTCTGTTCTCCGCGCCTGGCGGCCGAGGAGGTGATCGGGCTGTGCGGTGACACGCCGCTGGTGCTGGTCAACCGGGAGACCGACCGGGCCGATTGCGTGCTCGCCGACGCGGGTGAGGGGCTGCGCCAGACCGTCGCCTACCTGGCAGCGCTCGGCCACCGGAAGCTCGCCTACGTACAGGGGTCCGCGCGCTCCTGGTCCAATGCCCACCGCGTCGCGCTGGCCCGCGCGCTGACGGCGGAGGCCGGGCTCGAACTCGACGTGCTGGGGCGGCAGTCGGAGACCGCCGCCGGCGGCACCGCGGCCGCGGCGAGCGTGCTGGCCTCCGGCGCCACCGCCGTGCTCGCCCACAACGACCTCGTGGCCCTGGGCATCGTTGCCGGCGCCCGCGCACTCGGCGTACGGGTCCCGGCGGACCTCAGCGTCGTCGGCTTCGACGACATCCCCTTCACCGAGGTCACCCACCCGGCTCTCACCAGCGTCGCCGTGCCCATGGCGCGGGCCGGCGCGAGCGCGGTGGAGCGGATTTCCGCGGCCCTCTCCGGCACGGGACGCGCCCGGCCGGAGACCCTGCGGCTGACCACCCAGCTGCACGTCCGCGGCTCGACGGGCCCGGTGCCCGCAGCCGCCCCCGCGCTCCCCGCCCGCTCCTGACCGGAAGTCCCCGAGGAGTACCTGATGAGCAAGCCCGACCGCATCGTGGCCGCCGATGTCCTGGTCACCAGCCCGACCCGCAACTTCGTCACCCTCAAGGTCACCACCGAACAGGGACTCGTCGGCTGGGGCGACGCCACGCTCAACGGCCGCGAACTGTCCGTCGCCTCCTACCTCCGCGACCATGTGGCCCCCCTGCTCATCGGCCGCGACCCCGCCCGCATCGAGGACACCTGGCAGTACCTCTACCGCGGCGGCTACTGGCGCCGCGGCCCCGTCACGATGACCTCCGTCGGCGCGGTCGACCTGGCCCTGTGGGACATCAAGGGCAAGGCCGCGGGGCTGCCCGTCTACCAGTTGCTCGGCGGCGCCGTACGCGACCGGATCCTCTCCTACACCCACGCCACCGGCTGGGACGTACCGCAGCTGCTGGACTCCCTCGACGCCCGGCTCGCCCAGGGCTTCCGGGCCGTACGGGCCCAGACCGGCGTCCCCGGCCTGGACATCGTGTACGGCGTCGCCAAGGACGGCGCCGCGTACGAGCCCGCCGGGCGCGGCCTCGCCCCCGTCGAGGAGACCTGGGACACCGACGCCTATCTCCGGCACGCGCCCGAGGCGTTGGCCGCGGCCCGCTCCCACCTCGGCCCCGACGTCAAGCTCCTGCACGACGCCCACCACCGCCTCACCCCCAACGAGGCCGCCCGGCTGGGCCGTTCGCTGGAGGACCTCGACCTGTTCTGGCTGGAGGACGTCACCCCCGCCGAGAATCAGGAGGTGCTCCGCCCCCTCCGCGCGAAGACCACCGTTCCGCTCGCCATCGGGGAGGTGTTCCACACCGTCTGGGAGTGCCAGAGCCTGATCACCGAGCAGCTCATCGACTACGTGCGCTGCTGCGTCACCCACGCCGGCGGCATCAGCCATCTGCGCCGGATCGCCGCCCTCGCCGACATCTGGCAGATCCAGCTCGGCCCGCACGGCCCCTCCGACGTCTCCCCCGTCGCGCTGGCCGCCTCGCTCCACGTGGGCCTGGCCACGCCCAACTTCGCCATCCAGGAGTACATGGGGTACGACCCGCTGGTGCACGAGGTGTTCCAGCACTCCTGGTCGTACGAGGACGGGCATCTGCACCCCGGAGACGCGCCAGGGCTCGGCATCGAGGTCGACGAGGACCTCGCGGCGCGCCATCCGTACGAGCCCGCCTACCTGCCCGTCGCCCGCCGCCGCGACGGCTCGATGACCGACTGGTGACCCGGCCGCCGCAACGACGACCACCGCAAGGACGTACCCGCACATGACCACCGCCTCCGCCCGCGCCGCCCGGCTCACCGCCGCCACCACACCGGCCGGCGCACTGCTGCACCACCGCACCCTCACCCCCGCCGAGACCGGCGTCGTCCACCTCGGCCTCGGCAACTTCCACCGCGCCCACCAGGCCGTCTACACCGCCGCCGCGCTCGCCCGCGAGGACGGCCCGTGGGGCGTCCTGGGCGTCGCCGGGCGCTCCGCGGGCGTCGCCGACGCGCTGCGCGCCCAGGACCTGCGCTACACCGTCGCCGAGGTCTCCCCGGACGGCCTGCGCTGCACCGTCCCCGCCGTGCACACCGGAGTACTGGTCGCCGCGCGGGAACCCGAGCAGGTGCAGCGAGCGCTCGCCGCCGCCGGCACCCGCGTGATCTCCCTGACCGTCACCGAGCATGGCTACACGTACTCGCCCCGCACCGGCGGCCTCGACCTAGACCACCCGGGTATACGGGCGGACCTGCGTGGCAACCGCCTCGCCCCGCAGACCACCGTGGGCCGTATCGTGCGTGCCCTTCAGGAGCGCGCCGCCACCCACGGCGCCCCGGTCACCGTCCTCAGCTGCGACAACCTGATCGGCAACGGCGACCACACGCGTCGCCTCGTCGAGGAGTTCACCGCCCAGCTCCCGGCCGGCGAGCGCGAAGAGCTCAGCGCCTGGATGGCCGCCGGGAACGTCACCTTCCCCAACACGATGGTCGACCGCATCGTGCCGGCGACGACGGACGCGGAGCGCACCGCCGTCGCCGAGGCGCTCGGGCTGCGCGACGACGTCCCGGTACCGGCCGAGCCGTTCACCATGTGGGTACTGGAGGACCGCTTCGCCGCGTCCCGTCCCGCCTGGGAGGCCGGCGGCGCGCTGTTCGCCGACGACGTGGAGCCGTACGAGCTTCTGAAGGTCCGGCTGCTGAACGGCACGCACTCGCTCATCGCCTACCTGGGCGCCCTGGACGGCCGCGACACCATTCCGGAGTCCACCGCGCAGCCCTTCGTCACGGAGGCGGCCCGCGCGGTCCTGTGGAACGAGTACTTGCCCGGTCTCACCGTCCCCGACGGCATCGACCTGGAAGCGTACGTGACCCAGCTGTTCACCCGCTGGGCCAATTCGGCGCTCGGGCACCGCACCCGGCAGGTCGGCTCGGACGGCTCCGTCAAGCTGCGCCAGCGCGTCCCCGGCCCCGCGCTGCTCCAGCTGCGGTCCGGCCGGATGCCGCATCACCTCGCCCTCACCGTCGCCGCCTACCTGTGCTGCCTGGCCCCCTCCGCCGGCTTCGATCCGGGCGAGCACGCGGCCGCCATGGCGGACCCGGCCCGCGACCACCTCGCCGCACTGCGCGCCCGCACTCCTGACGGCCCGTCGTTCGCCACCGCCGTACTGAACGACGGCCTCCTCGGCGACGACCTCCCGGAACACCCCGAATTCGCCGCGCGGACCGGCGAGTTCATCGACCTGATCCACACCCGTGGCCCACGCGCGGCGGCCACCGAAGCCGCCCGCTCCGCCTGACCGGCAATGCGGCGATGTACTGCTCGCACACGCGGGTGAGCTGTCACGGTAACCGTCATGACATTGCTGAGCGAAGCCGTTGCCGCGTTCCGCCGGCACGGCGCGGTGAAGGTACCGGCACCGTCGCGGGAATTCCGTCAACTGGCAGATGAGGCACGGGCATTGGCGGAGCAGTACGGGGTCCGCCGGGAGCTGGAGTTCGCCGAGACCGGGCACACGCCGCGGCGGATGCGCAACGTCCGCTGCCAGGAGATCAGCGCCCACGGGCGCGCCATCCCCGCCCTGTACGACTCCCCGGAGATCCGCGCCGTCCTCGGTGAGGTGGCGGGCGAGGAGGTCCTCACCTGCCCCTACGAGCCCGAGCGGTTTGTGATCACCGAGCTGCGCGAGTCCGGCGACACCCATGGCTGGCACTGGGACGACTACAGCTTCGCGCTGGTCTGGGTGGTCGACTGCCCGCCGCCGCGCGACGGCGGCTCCGTCCAGTACGTACCCGGCACGACCTGGAACAAGGCCGATCCGCAGCTGCACCGGCAGCTCGCCGCGGGGCCGGTGCGGACCCTGGACCTGCGCCCGGGCGACCGCTACCTGATGCGTACCGACACCACCCTGCACCGCGTCACTCCCCTGCGCCGCGGCCGTCGGCTGATCGTCAACATGGCGTACGCGGCCCGCCGCGACCTGGCCAAGGAGATCAGCCACACGACCATGGACGGCCTCTGGGCCCCGCCGGCGTCACCGGGCGACCAGGCCGGCCGCGACGTCGGTGGTGACGCCGGTCGGCCGGGAGGCGGCGAGTAGCGGATGCGTACGTCCGCGAGAGGGTGGAAGGGTGGGACTGCCATCGAGCGAGGACAGGGAAGGCAGAGCACGTGAGCGACGAGAGTACGTGGCGTGGTGGAGTGATGCGACGGGCGATGCGGGGGCGTGACCCGGGTGAGGAACACCGTGCTTCGACGCCGCTGGAGCTGCTGTTCGACCTGACGTTCGTGGTCGCGGTCTCGCAGGCCGCCGCCGAGCTGCACCACGCGCTGGCCGAGGGGCACCTCGGCGCGGCGCTGTCCGGGTACGCCGCGGTGTTCTTCGCGATCTGGTGGGCGTGGATGAACTTCTCCTGGTTCGCCTCCGCCTACGACACGGACGACGTGCCGTACCGGCTGCTGACCCTGCTGCAGATGGCGGGGGTGCTGGTACTGGCCGCGGGCGTACAGTCCGCATTCGAGCACGGCGACTTCACCGTGGTGGTCGTCGGCTATGTGATCATGCGGGTGTCGATGGTCACCCAGTGGCTGCGGGCCGCGGTGGAGCATCCGCAGGGCCGTGGCGCGGCCGTGCGGTACGCCGTCGGGATCATCGTCGTGCAGGCCGGGTGGATCGCCCGGCTGTGGACGCCCGAGGCGTGGGCGTGGGTCACGTTCGTGGTGCTGGTGGCCGCGGAGCTGGCCGTGCCGGCCTGGGCGGAGTACCGGGGACGGGCCACGCACTGGCACCCCGGCCACATCGCCGAACGCTACGGCCTCTTCACCATCATCGTGCTCGGCGAGGTCATTCTCGCCGCCTTGGCGGCCGTGCGGTCCGCCGTGAGCGAGGGGGGACTGACCGCCGGGCTGTTGATGATCGTCGTCGGCGGTCTGCTGCTGGTCTTCTGCCTGTGGTGGACCTATTTCACCGGCCCCGAGGTCGCCCTGCCGAATCTGAAGACCGCCCTCACCTGGGGATACGGCCACTACGTGATCTTCGCCGCCGTCGCCGCCCTCGGCGCCGGCCTGGAAGTGGCTCTGGGGGCCACGGAGCACCACGGGCACCTGTCCGTCCGGGGCGCGGCGCTGGCCGTGGCCGTGCCGGTGGCGATCGTCCTGGTCGCCCTCGGCGTCCTGCACCGCCTGACCGGCACCGGCGCCGTGGGGCACGAGCTCTTGGTGGCCGCCGGCGCCCTCGTCGTGCTGGCGTTGGGTTTCGCCGCCCCGGGCATCGGGGTGGGCGGCGCGGTACTGGGAATGGGGCTGGCCGTCGCTGCCACGCTGGCCGCCAACCTGATCGGCATCCACCGCCGCACCGCCGCCGCGGCCTGACCCGCGGGGAGCTTTACCAGGAGATTGCCCACCGGCCGAAGACGCCGGTGAGGTGATCAGGAAACTCGGGGAACCGGCAGGTCACACGGCCTGCCGGCGCCCGTGTGCCGTCGGCGGCGGCGCCCGGTCATGGGCGGCCCGGTGCGCGGAACGGCGGTCGGTGCCGCTCGGGGACATCGTCGCCGCATGCGGGAAACCGCCTCCTCGTGCAGGGTGGAGGGAGTGGACCGCACCCGCGCGTTCGGCCGTCACCCGGCCGTCCCCGACGGAAGAGCACCACCGTGACCACTCTCTGCAAGCCCTCCGTGGCCGTCCCCGAACACGAGATCACACTGCGGGACAGCCTCGACCTCGCCCGCAGACTGCACGCGGGAAACCCGCAACTGCCCCTGGTGCTGCGGCTCATCGAGAACACGGGTGTCCGTACGCGCCGCCTGATCCAGCCCGTAGAGCAGACCCTGCGGCATCCGGGCTTCGAGGCCCGCAACGCCCTCTACGTGGAGCATTCCAAACGCCGCGTCCCGCCGGTCGTCGACCAGGCCCTCGCCAACGCCGAGCTGTCCGCCGAGGACGTCGACGCCATCGTCTACGTGTCGTGCACCGGCTTCACGATGCCCTCGATGACGGCGTGGCTGATCAACGAAATGGGTTTCCGCCCGGAGACCCGGCAGATACCGATCGCCCAACTGGGCTGCGCGGCAGGCGGCGCGGCCGTCAACCGGGCCCAGGACTTCTGCGCCGCCCACCCCGGCGCCAACGTACTGATCGTGGCCTGCGAGTTCTGCTCGCTGTGCTACCAGCCCGCGGACGACGGGGTCGGTTCCCTGCTGTCCGACGGCCTGTTCGGGGACGCGGTCGCCGCCGCTCTGGTCCGCGGGACCGGCGGCATTGGAGTACGCCTGGAACTCAACGGCTCGTACCTGATCCCGCACACCGAGGAATGGATCCGTTACGACGTACGGGAGACGGGCTTCCATTTCCGGCTGGACAAGCGCGTACCGACCACCATGGAACCGCTAGCCCCCGCGCTGCGGCAACTCGCGGCCCAGCACCTGTGGAACGCCTCCGCACTGGACTTCTACATCGTCCACGCCGGCGGGCCGCGGATCCTCGACGACCTGAGCCGGTTCCTGGACGTCGCGCCCTCCGCGTTCCGGCACAGCCGGGCCACGCTCACCGAGTACGGCAACATCGCCAGCGCCGTGGTCCTCGACGCCCTGCGCCGGCTCTTCGAGGAGGGCTCCGTCGCGGAGGGCGGGCAGGGCCTGATGGCGGGGTTCGGCCCCGGCATCACCGCGGAGATGACGCTCGGCTCCTGGACGGGCGAGGCCGCTCCATGACCAACGGAGCGGTCCCGCAGGCGCATTGGGACACCCCTCATCAGAGGACACGCCATGCCTTACACCGACCTCCACCAAGTCTCCTCCTCCGAGCGAAGAGCGGCCCCGCCGCCCAAACTGACGGCCCCGGAACGCATGGCGCTGCTCTTCGACGAGGGCACGTACACCGAGCTCGAGCCCCTGCGGCGGCACTGTGCCACCGGCTTCGGGCTGGAGGACAACCGCCCGTACGGCGACGGGGTGGTGACCGGCTGGGGCTCCGTGTACGGGCGCACGGTGTTCGCCTACGCCCATGACTCCCGGGTCTTCGGCGGATCCCTCGGCGCCGCCCATGCCGCGAAGATCCACAAGGTGATGGATCTGGCGCTGACCTCGGGAGCGCCCCTGGTGAGCCTCAACGACGGCGCGGGCGCCCGCATTCAGGAGGGGGTGAGCGCCCTGGCCGGGTACGGCGGCATCTTCCTCCGCAACGCGCGGGCGTCCGGGGTGATCCCGCAGATCTCCGTGATACTCGGCCCGTGCGCCGGCGGGGCCGCGTACTCGCCGGCCCTGACCGACTTCGTGTTCATGGTCCGCGGCCCCTCGCGGATGTACATCACCGGCCCGGACGTGGTGCACGCCGTCACCGGGGAACGGGTCTCCCACGACCGGCTGGGCGGCGCGGACGTGCACAGCGGGGAATCGGGGGTGGCCGCCTTCGTCCACGACGACGAGGCCGACTGCCTCGACGACGTGCGCTATCTGCTGTCGCTGCTGCCGTCCAACAACCGGCAGTTGCCGCCCGAGGAGCCCTCGGCCGACCCGCCCGACCGGGCCTGCGAGGCGCTGCGGGACCTGGTCCCGGCCGACGGCAGCCGCCCGTACGACATGCGCGAGGTGATCAGCGAGATCGCCGACGACGGGGAGACGTTCGAGGTCCACGAGTCCTGGGCGCGGAACATGGTGTGCGCGCTGGCCCGGCTGGACGGTCATGTCGTGGGCTTCGTGGCGAACCAACCGCTGGTCCTGGCCGGTGTGCTGGACATCGGCGCCAGCGAAAAGGCCGCGCGCTTCGTCCAGTTGTGTGACGCCTTCAACATCCCGCTGGTGACTCTCGTGGACGTGCCCGGCTTTCTGCCCGGCGTCGCTCAGGAGCACCAGGGCATCATCCGCCACGGGGCGAAGTTGCTGTACGCGTACTGCAACGCCACCGTGCCCCGCGTCTCCGTGGTGCTCCGCAAAGCCTACGGTGGCGCGTACATCGTCATGGACTCGCGCTCCGTCGGCGCGGATCTCTCCTTCGCCTGGCCGTCCAACGAGATCGCCGTGATGGGCGCCGAGGGCGCCGCCGACGTCGTCTTCCGCAAGGAGATCACCGCGGCCGAGGACCCGAGCGCGGTGCGGGCGCAGCGCATCGAGGAGTACCGCAGGGAGCTGATGCACCCTCAGCACGCCGCCGAACGGGGCCTGGTCGACGACATCATCGACCCGGCCGACACCCGGTCGATCCTGGCCCGTTCCCTCGCCATGCTCCGCACCAAGCACGCCGACCCGCCCCCGCGCGACCACGGGAACCCGCCGGCCTGACGGTTGGTCAGCGACTCACCTCGCCCTGGGCGACCTCGACCCGGTGGTGGAAGTCGAGCACGCCGTCGGCCGCGGCGGAGAAGGAGACGGCCGCGTGGACGGCGAGGAGCAGGGCGATCCAGGAAGCGGCCCGGGTGTGGCGTCGGGGAGCCGCGAGCAGGGCCGCCACTCGCTGCGGGACGGGGCCGGCGGTCGCGGCGGAGGCGAAGTCCGGCCGGGCGGAGCGGGTGACGCCGGTGGCCAGTGCC
>NZ_JBEPFC010000131.1:0-20716 GCF_040301705.1 Streptomyces sp. NPDC000151
CGCGGTACGGGCCCGGTCGGGAAGTCCGTGAGCGGCTGCGACGGCTGCCGCGGCGCCCACGGCTGCCGCCGGTCCGCCGAACAGGTCCACACTGCGACCCGCGTGGTTCTTGCGCCTCCACGGCTCGGTACCGCCCGGCGGCCGCCGCCGCAGCCCCTCGTACGCGGTCCGGGCCACTCCGGCCGCCGTCAGCAGCGCCGTGAGCCGCGCCCGCAATGCACCGCTCACCGGCCGGACCTTGCCGTCTCCAGCAGTTCCTCGGCGTGCGCGCGGGCCGTCTCGGAGTCCTCCTGGCCCGCGAGCATCCGGGAGAGTTCGCGGATGCGGTCCTCGCCCTCCAGGACCGTGACGCCGCTGCGGGTGACCGAGCCGTCGTTGGTCTTCTCGACCAGCAGCTGGCGGTCGGCGAACGCGGCGACCTGCGGGAGGTGGGTGACGACCACGACCTGCGCGGAACGGGCCAGCCGGGCCAGCCGACGGCCGACCTCGACCGCGGCCTTGCCGCCGACGCCCGCGTCCACCTCGTCGAAGAGGTAGGTCGGCACGGGGTCGGAGCCGGCGAAGACCACCTCGATGCCGAGCATCACGCGGGAGAGCTCACCGCCGGAGGCGCCCTTGGCGATCGGGCGGGGCGGCGCGCCGGGGTGCGGGGCCAGCAGGAGTTCGACCTCGTCGGCGCCGGCGGGACCGTAGGCGACGTTCCGGCCGCCCACCTCCACGCCGTCCGCGTCCTCGGCGACCTCGGTCTGCCGGATCTCCACGCTCACCCGGGCGTGCGGCATGGCCAGTTCGGCGAGCTCGGTGGTGACGGCGGCGGCGAACCGCTCGGCCGACGCCGTGCGCGCGTCGGTCAGCGCCTGCGCCAGCTCCCCCAGCTCGGCGCGGAGCGCGTCGTGCTCGGTGGTCAGCTCGCCGATCCGGTCGTCGTCGCCCTCCAGCTCGGCCAGGCGCGCGGCACTCTCCTCGGCCCAGGCCAGTACGGCCGCGATGTCCTCGCCGTACTTGCGGGTGAGCCCGGTCAGCGCGGCCCGCCGCTCCTCGACGGCGGCCAGCCGCAGCGGGTCGGCGTCCAGCCCGTCGGCGTAACTGGCCAGCTCGCCGGCCACGTCGGTCATCAGGATGCCGATCTCGCCGAGCCGGTCGGTGAGCCCGGCCAGCGCCGCGTCGTGGCTGCGTACCGCCTCCAGCGCGCGGTGCGCCCCGGCGACCAGGGTCGTCGCCTCGACGCCCTCGGGGTCCTCCGGATTGCCCGCGAGCGCCGCGTGCGCCACGGCCGCCGCGGAGGCCAGCGCCTCGGCGTGGCCGAGCCGCTCGGCCTCGGCGGCCAGCTCGGTGTCCTCGCCGGCCTGCGGCTCGACGGCGGAGATCTCCTCCAGGCCGAAGCGGAGCAGATCCGCCTCCTGGGCGCGCTCGCGCGCCTTGGTGGTCAGCTCCTCCAGCTCGGTGGCCACGTCGCGGAGCCTGCGGTACGCGGCGGTGTACTTCTCCAGGGGTACGGAGACGGCGTCCCCGGCGTAGCGGTCCAGGGCCTGGCGCTGCCGGGCGGGCCGCAGCAGGCCCTGCTGGTCGGTCTGGCCGTGCACGGCGACCAGGTCGTCCGCCAACTCCCCCAGCAGCCCGACCGGTACGGACCGTCCCCCGACGTGCGCGCGGGAGCGGCCCTCGGCGGAGACGGTACGGCTGATCAGCAGCGCCCCGTCGTCCAGCTCGGCGCCGGCCTCCTCGGCGCGGACCGCCGCCGGCGCGTCGGGGCCGACCGTGATGCGGCCCTCCACGACGGCCGCTTTGGCGCCGATCCGTACCAGCGCGGGGTCGGCGCGCCCGCCGAGCAGCAGGCCGAGGCTGGTGACGACCATGGTCTTGCCCGCGCCCGTCTCGCCCGTCACCGCCGTGAAACCGGGTGACAGCTCGACGACGGCATCATCGATGACGCCCAGGGACCGGATCCGCATCTCCTCCAACACGGTACGACCATACGAGGTCCGGGGGCCGCGTGGCGACGGCCGCCCCCCAAGGCCGCCGGATCTTTCTCGGGCCGCGGCCTCTCCAGCCGCTTCCGTCGCTGGACGGGCTCAGCCGAATCAAGCCTGTCCGGCGCTTGAGGAAGAGCCCGCAGGGCGATCCGGGGCAAAGCCCCGAATCCCCGGCAAGCGCCGTCCCCGAATCCCCGGCAAGCGCCGTCCGCTGAGGACTAGTGCGGCGCCCCCCGCCACCCCGCCACCGGGAGGGCGAACTTCGCGACCAGGCGGTCGGTGAAGGAGGCGTGGTGGAGGCGGGCCAGGCGGACCGGGATCGCGCCGCGGCGGACCTCGACGCGGGCGCCCGCGGGGAGTTCGACCGAGCGGCTGCCGTCGCACCACAGGACGCCGTGCGGCGTCTTGGGCTGGACCTCCACCGCGAGGACCGACTCCGGGGAGGTGACCAGCGGCTTGGCGAAGAGCGCGTGCGCGCTGATCGGGACCATCAGCAGGGCCTCGACCTCCGGCCAGACCACCGGGCCGCCGGCCGAGAAGGCGTACGCGGTCGACCCGGTCGGGGTCGCGCAGACCACGCCGTCGCAGCCGAAGCGGGACACCGGGCGGCCGTCGACCTCGGTGACGACCTCCAGCATCCGTTCCCGCGCGGCCTTCTCCACCGACGCCTCGTTCAGCGCCCAGTCGGTGTGCACCACGGTGCCGTTGTTGCGGACCAGGACGTCGAGGGTCATCCGCTCCTCGACCTCGTAGGCGCGGGTCACCACCCGGTCCACGACCTTGTCCAGATCGTCCCGCTCGGCCTCGGCGAGGAAGCCGACCCGGCCGAGGTTGACGCCCAGCATCGGGACGCCGGAGGTCCGTGCGAAGTCGGCGCCGCGCAGCAGGGTGCCGTCGCCGCCCAGTACCACCAGCAGCTCGCAGCCCTCGGCCGCGCACTGTTCGGTCGCCACCTGCTCGACGGAGTCCGGCAGCGGCAGGTCCGCGGCCTCGGCCGCCAGCACCCGTACTCCGATGCCGCTGCGCAGCAGCCCCTGGACGACCAGTTCGGCGCTGCGGACGGCCGCGGGGCGGCCGGTGTGGGCGAGCAGGAAGACCGTGCGGCCCTTGCCGGCGAGCGGCACGGGCGCGGGCGCGGACACCGCCCCGGCCTGCGGTCCCTGCGGTTCCTGCGGTGCTTCGGACGTTCCAGAAGTGGTCAACGCGGCCCCTCCGCCACTGCACGCTCGACATCCGCCGGGTCCAGGGCAGGCGCACCGGCGCGGAGCCACAGAAAGTACTCGACGTTGCCCGACGGGCCGGGCAGGGGGCTCGCGGTGACGCCCAGTACGCCGAGTCCGAGCTCCGCCGCGCGCTCCCCGACCATGCGCACCGCCTCGGCCCGCAGCTGCGTGCTGCGCACCACACCGCCGCTGCCCAGCCGCTCCTTGCCGACCTCGAACTGCGGCTTGACCATCAGCACGAGGTCCGCGTCCGGCGCCGAGCAGCGGACCAGCGCGGGCAGCACCAGCCCCAGCGGGATGAAGGAGAGGTCGCCCACGACGATGTCGGCGGGGACGCCGTCCAGCTGCTCCGGGGTCAGTTCGCGGACGTTGGTGCGGTCCTTGACGGTGACCCGGTCGTCGCTCTGCAGCGACCAGGCGAGCTGTCCGTACCCGACGTCGACGGCGACGACGTGCCCGGCGCCCGCGCGCAGCAGGACGTCGGTGAAGCCGCCGGTGGAGGCGCCGGCGTCCAGCGCCCGGCGGCCCTCGATCTTCAGGCCCTTCGGTACGAAGGCGGCCAGCGCGCCGGCGAGCTTGTGGCCGCCGCGCGAGACGTAGTCCGGGTCGTTCGCGTCCTCGCGCACGACCAGCGCGGCGCTGGTCTCCACCTGGGTGGCGGCCTTGCTCGCCGGCTGGCCGCCGACCGTCACCCGGCCCGCGGCGATCAGCTGGCTCGCGTGCTCGCGGGAGCGGGCCATCTTGCGGCGCACCAGCTCCGCGTCGAGTCGGCGTCGTGCCACACCTGCCACCTGGGGTTCAGCTCCTGTTGTCGTTCGGTGCTCCGGGGCGGGGCCCCGGCTGCTGGTCCAAGGAGGCCAGCGTGGTGCGGAGCCCCCGGTGCACATCCTCGTACACGGCGAGGTGGCCGCCCACGGCGAGGTGGTCGGCGTCGCCGAGCCGGGCCAGCCGGCCGTCCACCTCGGGGTGCCCGGTCGGGGTGACCGCGACGCCCAGCGGCCGCGGGCCCGCGGGCTCCTCCGGGGGCGCGTCGGGGGCGTCGGCCCGGGCGGACTCGTCGGGTGCCGCGGCGGCTTCGGGGTCCGTTTCCGGCCACGCGGCGCCGGGGTTCGGCTCTTCCATGCCCCCGACGCTACCGCGAACCGGTGGCGCATCGGCGGACTGGACGGCCTGAGCTGGGTATCGTCCTTGCGATGGCTTCCCTCGAACAGTGCCGAGCGGCCCTGGACCGGCTGGCACAGAACCTCTCGGCGTCGGCGGACGGCTCCGTGCGCGGCGCCGCCGCCCTGGACCGCTCGCTGAGCTGCCGCATCACCGACCTGGACACCACGTTCGTGGGGCGGCTGGCCGACGGCACCCTCACGGACGTGACCGCCGTACCGGGTCCACCGCCGCACAAGGCGCAGATCCGGCTCGCCATGACCGGCGACGACCTGGTCGCGCTGGTCGACGGCGAGCTGCACTTCGCGCGGGCGTGGGGCAGCGGCCGGGTGAAGCTGGAGGCCGGCTTCCGGGACCTCCTGCGGCTGCGGTCGCTGCTGTAGGGCCCGCGTCCCCGCCGCCTCGGACCGCCCCGGCCGCCTCAGACCGCCGCGGCCTTACGGGGTGTGCGCGCCGCCGGGATGATCAGCGGGGTGCCGGTCTCCGGGTCGTCGATGATCTGGCACTTGAGGCGGAAGACCCGCTCGATCAGGTCGGCCGTGACCACGTCGGCCGGGGCGCCCTCGGCGACGACCTCGCCGTCGCGCAGGGCGATGATGTGGCTGGCGTAGCGCGCGGCGTGGTTGAGGTCGTGCAGTACCGCCACGAGCGTGCGGCCCTGCTCCTCGTGCAGCTGGGCGCAGAGGTCCAGTACCTCGATCTGATGCTGGATGTCGAGGTAGGTGGTGGGCTCGTCCAGGAGCAGCAGCGGGGTCTGCTGGGCGAGGGCCATGGCGATCCAGACCCGCTGCCGCTGGCCGCCGGAGAGCTCGTCGACGTACCGCTCCCCCAGCTCGCCCACGCCGGTGGCGTCCATCGACTCCTGGACGATCCGCTCGTCCTCCTCGGACCACTGGCGCAGCAGCCCCTGGTGCGGATACCGGCCGCGGGAGACCAGGTCGGCGACGGTGATGCCGTCGGGGGCTATGGAGGACTGCGGGAGCAGGCCGAGGGTGCGGGCGACCTTCTTGGCGGGCTGCGAGGAGATCGAGGAGCCGTCCAGCAGGACGGAGCCGGCCTGCGGCTTGAGCATCCGGGAGAGGGCGCGCAGCAGGGTGGACTTGCCGCAGGCGTTGGGGCCGACGATGACCGTGAAGGAATTGTCCGGGATGTCGACCGAGAGCTGCTCGGCGATGACCCGCTGGTCGTAGGCGAGGGTGACGTTCTGCGCCGCGAGACGGCTCACTTCGGCTCTCCTGGGGGTGGTACGGCCGGTCGGTTGCGGGGTGGTGGCGGCCGGGCCGCCCGGGGGCGGCACAGCGGCCGGGGTCGGGGCGGTCATACCCGGCCCGCCTTGCGCTCATTGGCCAGCAGCCACAGCAGATAGCCGCCGCCCAGTACGCCGGTGACCACGCCGACCGGGATCTGGTCGGCGCCGAAGACCCGCTGCGAGAGGAGGTCGGCGAGGACCAGCAGGACCGCGCCCATGAGGGCCGAGGGCAGCAGGTTGGGGCCGGTGGCGCGGGTGAGGCGGCGGGCGAGCTGCGGCGCGGTGAGCGCGACGAAGGCGATGGGTCCGGCGGCGGCGGTGGCGGACGCGGTCAGGATGACGGCGGCCAGCAGCGCGACGATGCGGACGCGGCCCGTCCGCACGCCGAGCGCGGCGGCCGAGTCGTCGCCCATCTCCAGCATGGCCAGCGGCCGGCCGCACAGCACGATCACCGGGACCATGACGACGCAGACCGCGGCCAGCGGCCACACCTGGTCCCAGTCGCGGCCGCTGAGGGAGCCGGTCATCCAGGTGGTGGCGCGGGTGGCCTCGACGATGTTCGCCTTGGTCATCAGGTACAGGACGATGGCGTAGAGCATGGCGGCGGCGCCGATGCCGACGAGGACGAAGCGGTAGCCGTGCACGCCGCGCTGCCAGGCGAGCAGGAAGATCATGACGCCGGTGAGGACGCCGCCGGCCACCGCGCCCATCGCGATGGCGACGGTGGAGCCCTGCAGGTACACGATGACGAGCAGGGCGCCGACGGAGGAGCCCTGTGCGAAGCCGAGCACGTCGGGGCTGCCGAGCGGGTTGCGGGTGACGGTCTGGAAGACCGCGCCGGCCAGCCCGAAGCAGACGCCGACCAGCAGCGCGACCAGGACCCTGGGCAGCCGCAGGTCGTTGACGATCAGTTCCTGGCCCGGGTTGCCGCCGCCGCTGAGGGTGGTGAGGACGTCCCCGAAGGACATCGGGTAGTCGCCGGTGCCGATGAGCAGGACGCCGGCCGCGAGCGCCACGAGGAGCAGCAGGAGGCCCGCCAGTACGGCCCTGGAGTGCAGCCGTACCGACAGCCCGCCGGCGGTGCGCAGGGCCCGCACGGCCGGGCGCGCGGAGGTCTTGGTGGGAGTGCTCACAGCTGTGCCATCTTCCGTCGCCGTACGAGATGGATGAAGACCGGGCCGCCGATGACGGCCGTGACGATGCCGACCTGGAGCTCGCCGGGCCGGGCCGCGATCCGGCCGATGATGTCGGCGCCGAGCAGCAGCACCGGCGAGAGGACCGCGGAGTACGGCAGGATCCAGCGCATGTCGGGGCCGGTGATGGCGCGGACGGCGTGCGGCACCATCAGGCCGACGTAGACGATCGGCCCGCAGGCGGCGGTGGCGGCGCCGCACAGCAGGGTGACGGCGACCATCGCGAGGACGCGGGTGCGGGTGAGCCGGGCGCCGAGCGCGCGGGCCTGGTCGTCGCCGAGCGCGACGGCGTTCAGCGGCCGGGCGACGAGCAGCGCGACCAGCACGCCGGCCGCGATGAAGGGGGCGATCTTCGCGACGGTGGGCATGGTCGCCGAGGCAAGCGAACCGACCGTCCAGAAGCGCATCTTGTCCAGGGACGCGGTGTCCATCAGCTCGACGGCGTTGAGGTAGCCGGTGAGGGCCGCGGTGAGGGCGGTACCGGCGAGCGCGAGCCGTACGGGCGTGGCGCTGCGGGTGCCGCCCAGGATGTACACGGCGGCGGAGACGGCGGCGGCGCCGAGGAAGGCGAACCACACGTACCCGGTGAGGGAGGTGACGCCGAAGAAGCTGATGGCGGTGACGACGGCGGCGGAGGCCCCGGCGTTGATGCCGAGGACGCCGGGGTCGGCGAGCGGGTTGCGGGTGAGCGCCTGCATGACGGCGCCGGCGAGGCCGAGGGCCGCGCCGGCGAGCAGACCGAGGAGGGTGCGGGGCAGCCGGACGTCGCGGACGATCACGTCGGTGTCGGTACCGGAGTAGTGCATGACGCCGTGCCAGACGTCGGCCACCGGTATCTGTTTCGAGCCGACGGCGATACCGAGGACGGTGATGACCGCGAGGATGCCGAGGGCGGCGAGGAGTCCCGCGGAGCGGGTGGCCTGCCGTCGTCGGGGCACCACGGGCGCGGCGGCTGCTTCAGGGGGGCTGTCGACCAACACGCCGTTTAGGTTAGCCTAACCTCCGTTGCCCACTCAGGTGCCTCCCCAGAGAGAAGTGCGTCCCTATGAGCATGTCCCCCAGACCTTCCCTGTCCCGACGCGGCCTGCTGGCGGCCGGCGGGGCCGTCGGCGTCGGCGCCCTGCTCGCCGCGTGCGGCAGCGAGAAGAGCTCGGGGTCGGCCGGCGGCGGAAGCAAGGGCGGGCCCTGGAGCTTCACCGACGACCGCAAGAAGAAGGTCTCCCTGAAGACTGTGCCACAGCGCATCGTCGCCTTCACCGGCACCGCCGCCGCGCTGCACGATTTCGGCATCGACGACCAGATCGTCGGCGTCTTCGGCCCCACCAAGCTGAAGAACGGCAAGCCCGACCCGCAGGCCGGTGACCTCGACATCTCCAAGGTCACCATCATCGGCAACGCCTACGGGCAGTTCAACGTCGAGAAGTACGCCGGGCTCGCCCCGGACCTGCTCGTGACGAACATGTACGAGCCGGGCGCTCTGTGGTTCGTGCCGGACGAGAGCAAGGACAAGATCACCAAGCTCGCCAAGAGCGTCGCGATCACCTCCTCCCGGACCCCGATGGTGAAGATCATCGAGCGGTACGCCGAACTCGCGGAGTCCCTCGGCGCCGACCTGAAGGCCAAGAAGGTCACCGACGCCAAGGCCCGCTTCGAGAAGGCCGCCGAACGGCTGCGCAAGGCCGCCAAGTCCAACCCGGTCAAGGTGCTCGCCTGCTCCGGCAGCCCCGACCTCTTCTACGCCTCCAACCCGGGCATCAACGCCGACCTCATGTACTTCAAGTCCCTCGGCGTGGACCTGATCGTCCCGGACCACCTGGACAAGGGCGGCTACTTCGAGTCCCTCAGCTGGGAGAACGCCGACAAGTACCAGGCGGACGTGCTGCTGCTCGACAACCGCACCGCCACCCTCCAGCCCAAGGCGCTGGCCGCCAAGCCCGCCTGGGCGAAGCTGCCCGCCGTCAAGGCGGACCAGATCGCCCCCTGGTCCAGCGAGCCCCGCTTCTCCTACGCGGGCGCAGCCCCGCTCGTCGAGGGCCTCGCCAAGGCCATCGAGGACGCCAAGAAGGTCAGCTGACGCGCCGGGGGCCGGCCGCGTGCCCCGCGGCCGGCCCCCCGCAACTCCACTCAAGGGAGGTTTTTCCCCGCATGACCACGACCGCCGCCCCCGCCACCGCCCCGTTCCGCTTCTTCGACCTGCACGTCGTGCGCACCCGCCGGCTCGGCCCCTCGATGGTCCGGATCACCTTCGGCGGCGCGCGCCTTTCGGAGCTGCTGACCGGCGGCCGCGACCAGCGGGTGAAACTCTTCTTCCCGCGGGAGCACCAGACCGTCCCGGTCTTCGACGACCAGGGCGACGGCTGGTACGCGGCGTGGCGCGGGCAGGACCCGGCCGAGCGCAGCATCATGCGGACGTACACGGTCCGCGCGCAGCGCCAGGACCCGGAGCCGGAGCTGGACGTGGACTTCGCGCTGCACGGCGCGGAGGAGGGGACCTCGGGACCGGCCGGGCGGTGGGCGGCGAACGCCGTGCCCGGCGACCGGGTCAGCGTGCTCGGGCCGGTCGTCGAGGACAACGGCGGCGTGGACTTCCGCCCGCCGCAGGGCACCGACTGGATCCTGCTGAGCGGCGACGAGACGGCCCTGCCGGCCATCGCCAACATCCTGGCCTGGCTCACCCCGGGCACCAAGGCCAAGGTGTGGATCGAGGTGGGCCACGCGGCGGACCGCCAGGAGCTGCCCTCCTTCGCCGACGCCGACATCACCTGGCTGGTGCGCGAGGAGTCGGCCACCGACCGTACCGAGCGGATGCTCGCGTCGGTGGGCGCCGCCGAGCTGCCCGAGGGCACGCCGTACGCCTGGATCGCGGGCGAGTCCGGCACCGTCAAGGCGCTCCGCCGGCACCTGGTCAAGGAGCGCGGCTTCGACCGCAGGGCCGTGAAATTCACCGGTTACTGGCGGCGCGGCGCCAGCGAGGAACAGCTGCTGGCCGAGCTCACGGCCGCCGCGCGGAACTGAGCGCACGAAGGGGCCCGTCCGCCGGACGGGCCCCTTTCCCCTGCCTACAGCGGTCCGTTCACAGCCCGAGGCGCGCCAGCGCCTTCCCCGCCTCGGCCGTGCACCGGCCGTCCCCGGCCGCCGTCCAGGCCGCCGCGCACAGCGCCCGCAGCCCGTCCAGAGGGGAGCCCTCGCCATCGAGTACGAGCACGTCCTCGGCCACCGAGGCGACCCAGCCACCGCACCGGAAGCCGCCGTCCGCCGCCGCCACCTCCGGCTGCGGCCCGAGGATGCCGCGCAGGTCGGCGTCCACGTACGTGGGGCGGTGCTGCGGCGGCGCGGCGAGCAGCTCGGCCGGCGTGGTCACGCCGGTGAGCACCAGCAGCGAGTCCACGCCGCCGTTGAACGCGCCCTCGATGTCGGTGTCCAGCCGGTCGCCCACCACCAGCGGCCGCTTCGCCCCCGTGCGCAGCACGGTCTCGCGGTGCATCGGCGGCTGCGGCTTGCCCGCGACCTGCGGCGTGCCGCCGGTGGCGATCCGTACGACCTCCACCAGCGCGCCGTTGCCCGGTGCGATGCCGCGCTCCTTCGGGATCGTCAGGTCGGTGTTGGCCGCGAACCACGGCACGCCGCGGCCGACCGCGTAGGCCGCCTCCGCCAGCTGCTCCCAGTTCTGCTTGGGGTCGTAGCCCTGCACCACGGCGGCGGGGTCGTCCTCGGCCGAGTCCACGGGCACCAGCCCCCGCTCGCGCAGCGCGACCTTCAGCCCCTCACCGCCGATCGCCAGCACCCTCGCGCCGTCCGGCACCTGACCGGCGATCAGCCGGGCGACCGCCTGCGCGGAGGTGACGACGTCGCCCGCCTCCGTGGGCAGGCCGTACCCGGTCAGCTGCCCGGCCACGGTGTCGGGGGTGCGCGCCGCGTTGTTCGTCACGTACGCCAGGTGCATCCCGCCGTCCCGCGCGGTGGTCAGCGACTCCACGGCGTACGGGATGGCCGACCCGCCCGCGTAGACGACGCCGTCCAGGTCCAGCAGCGCCGTGTCGTACGCCTCGCTCAGCGTCCGTTCGCTGCCCTCCGGCCGCGTCCGCACCCGCTCGTCCATGCCGTCCAGCTCCTTAACCATCCATACCGCGCGCAAACGGCCTTTTCCCGCCGCATTGCGCTTCTCCCCCGATCATCCCTCACCGCCCCGACCGGCATAGCATTTGCCAATGACCAGCACCGACGGCCTGCGCCTGGACACCTTTCGCGGACTGCGCTACGCACCCCACCGGGTGAGCAGTCTCACCGCGGTCACCTCGCCCCCGTACGACGTGGTGGTCCGGCCGGACGGCGTCCGGCACCTGGAGACCGCCGATCCGTACAACATCGTCCGGCTGATCCTGCCGCACGCCGTGGACCCGGCGACCCGGCACCGCAAGGCCGCCGACACGCTCGCCCGCTGGCGCGCCGAGGGGGTACTGGCGCCCGATCCGCAGCCCGCGCTGTACGTGTACGAGCAGCGCAGGGGCGATGTGCTGCAGCGCGGCATCATCGGGGCGCTGGGGCTGGACGGGCCGGTGCTGCCGCACGAGGACGTGATCGCCGAGGTGGTCGAGGACCGGGCCGCGCTGATGCGTACCGCGGCCGCAAATTTCGAGCCGCTTTTGCTTTCGTACCGGGGCGAGGGGACGGCGAGCGGCGCCACGGCGGTGATCGAGCGCACCACGCGGCGGCCGCCGCTGCTGGCCACCACGACCGAGGACGGCTTCGCGCACCGGCTGTGGGCGGTGACCGACCCGGCCGAACTGGCGGCGGTGGACGCGGATCTGTCGGCCCGGCAGGCGCTGATCGCGGACGGGCATCACCGTTGGGCGACGTACCAGCGGCTCGCCGCGGAGCGCGGGGGCAGCACCGCCTCGGCCTGGTCGCGCGGCCTGGTGCTGCTGGTCGACACCGCCCGTTACCCGCTGCGGGTGCGGGCCATCCACCGCGTGCTGCCGCATCTGCCCCTGGAGCGGGCGCTGGCGGAGCTGGACGGCGCCTTCCGCGCGCGCGAGGTGCCCGGGCCGCTGCCCACGGCGCTGGAAGCGCTGGACGCGGCGCAGGGCAACGCCTTCCTGCTCGCCTCGGGCCCGGACTCCTTCCGGCTGCTGGACAGCCCCGATCCGCGGCTGCTGGCGCGGGCGATCCGTACGGACCGGCCGGAGGCGTGGCGGCGGCTGGATGCCACCGTTCTGCACTCCGTTCTGCTGGACGAGGTGTGGCGGATTCCGGACCACCCGGAGGGCATCCGCTACATCCACGACACGGACGCGGCGCTCGAACAGGCCGCGAAGCACGGCGGTACGGCGGTCCTGATGCGGGCCGTCGACGAGGAGACGGTCCGTCTGATCGCCGCGCAGGGCGTGACGATGCCGCGCAAGTCCACCTCGTTCGGCCCGAAGCCGGCGACGGGTCTGGTGCTGCGCACGCTCGACGACGACTGAGGCGCCGCCCCGAGCCCTCCTGGAACGCCCCGCGCGCCCTTCCCTGGACACCCCCTGCCCACACCGATATCGGGTTAGGTTAGGCTTACCTCACCAAGTCGACGGGCCGGGGGTTTTCCCCACCCGTCCCGCGCGGGCAACGCCCGTACCAGGGAGGACACGTTCATGACTTTCCTCGCGCCCACCGCCGAGGACCCGTCGCAGGCCCCTGCCTCCGCCCTCACCGGCAGCAAGGACCACCTGCTCAACGACGCCACCGTCCAGTACTACCGCGACGCGGTACGCGACGGAGTCGACCGGGTGGCCGCCAAACTCGCGGCGACGGACCGTCCCTTCACCGGCATGACCGCGGACCGGCTCGCGCCCGCGGTGCGCGGGATCGACCTGGAGACACCGCTCGGCGACCCCGCGGCGGCCCTGGACGAGCTGGAGGACATCTACCTCCGCGACGCGGTCTACTTCCACCACCCGCGCTACCTCGCCCACCTCAACTGCCCGGTGGTCATCCCCGCCGTGGTCGGCGAGGCCGTGCTCTCCGCCGTCAACTCCTCCCTGGACACCTGGGACCAGAGCGCCGGCGGCACTCTCATCGAACAGCGCCTCATCGAGTGGACCGCGGGCCGCATCGGCTTCGGCGAGGACGCCGACGGCGTCTTCACCAGCGGCGGCACCCAGTCCAACCTGCAGGCCATGCTGCTCGCCCGCGACGAGGCCCGCAGCCTCGCCCGCGAAGCGCACCCGCACCTGGACGACACCGAGATCCGCACCCGGCTGCGCATCCTCACCTCCCAGGTCAGCCACTTCAGCATCGAGAAGTCCGCCACCCTCCTCGGCCTCACCCCCGACGCCGTCATCGCGATCCCCGTCGACGAGGAGAAGCGGCTGCGCACCGACGCCCTGGAGAAGGAGCTGACCCGGTGCGCCGAGGAGGGCCTGATCCCGATGGCCGTCGTCGCCACCGCGGGCACCACCGACTTCGGCTCCATCGACCCGCTCCCCGAGATCGCCGCGCTCTGCGCCCGCGAAGGCGTGTGGATGCACGTGGACGCCGCGTACGGCTGCGGACTGCTGATCTCCCGCCGCCGCCACTACCTCGACGGCATCGAGAACGCCGACTCGGTCACCGTGGACTACCACAAGTCCTTCTTCCAGCCGGTCAGCTCCAGCGCCGTCATCGTCCGCGACCGCACCACCCTGCGGCACGTCACGTACCACGCCGACTACCTCAACCCGGAGCGGATGGCGAAGAAGCGCATCCCCAACCAGGTCGACAAGTCGCTCCAGACCACCCGCCGCTTCGACGCGCTCAAGCTCTGGATGACGCTGCGCATCATGGGCGCCGACCAGGTCGGCGAGCTCTTCGACGACGTCGTGGACCGCGCCGCCGACGGCTGGCGCCTCCTCGATACGGATGACCGCTTCGAGGTCGTCACCCGCCCCACGCTCTCCACCCTGGTCTTCCGTTACGTACCGGACCGGAACACGGACCCCGAGACCGTCGACCGGATCAACCTCCACGCCCGCGAGGCGCTCGCCGCCTCCGGCGAGGCCGTCATCGCCTCCACCGTCGTCGACGGCCGCCACTACCTCAAGTTCACCCTGCTCAACCCCGAGACCACCCTCGGCGACATCGCCACGGTGCTCGATCTGATCGCCGAGCACGCCGGCTCCCGCCTCGCCGAAGAGGCCACGCCGGAACTCACCAGCGCTCACTGACCGCCCCCACCGGAGACACCGTGCCCACCAACGCCCCGCACGCCACATCTGTACACGACTTCATCGCCATCGGCCTCGGGCCGTTCAACCTCGGTCTGGCCTGCCTGACCGAACCGCTCGCCGAACTCGACGGCCTCTTCCTGGAGTCCAAGCCCGACTTCGAGTGGCACTCGGGGATGTTCCTGGAAGGCGCCCACCTCCAGACCCCGTTCATGGCCGACCTGGTCACCCTCGCCGACCCCACCTCCGAGTACTCCTTCCTGAACTACCTGAAGGAATCGGGCCGGCTGTACTCCTTCTACATCCGCGAGAACTTCTATCCGCTGCGCGAGGAGTACAACGACTACTGCCGCTGGGCCGCCGCGAAACTCCGCAGCGTCCGCTTCGGCCACCGGGTCACCTCGGTCGAGTACGACGAGCGGGACGAGCTGTACCTCGTCCACGGCACCGACCTGGCGACCGGCGAGCGGCGCACCCACCGCGGCCGCCGCCTCGTGCTGGGCACCGGCACCCCGCCCCACCTCCCCGAGTCCTGCCGGGACCTGGGCGGCGACCTGATCCACAACTCGCGTTACATGCCGAACAAGGAAGCCCTCCAGGCCAAGGACTCGATCACCCTGGTCGGCAGCGGCCAGAGCGCCGCGGAGATCTACTACGACCTGCTCTCCGAGATCGACGTCCACGGCTACAAGCTCAACTGGGTCACCCGCTCCCCGCGCTTCTTCCCGCTGGAGTACACCAAGCTCACGCTGGAGATGACCTCCCCCGAGTACGTGGACTACTTCCACGCGCTCCCCGAGGCCACCCGCTACCGCCTGGAGTCCGAGCAGAAGGGCCTCTTCAAGGGCATCGACTCGGAGCTCATCGACGCGATCTTCGACCTGCTCTACCAGAAGAACCTCAAGGGCCCGGTCCAGGCCCGGCTGTTCACCAACACCGCGCTGAACGACGCGTCGTACGACGAGACCACCGGCACGTACACGCTGGACCTGCGCCACGAGGAGCAGGAGCGGGACTTCGCCCTGGAGACCCAGGGCCTGATCCTCGCCACCGGCTACCGCTACACCACCCCGGACTTCCTGGCCCCGGTCGCCGACCGCATCCGCCTGGACGGCCAGGGCCGCTTCGACGTCGCCCGCAACTACAGCGTCGACCACAGCGGCCAGGGCGTCTTCCTGCAGAACGCCGGCGTGCACACGCACAGCATCACCTCGCCCGACCTGGGCATGGGTCCCTACCGCAACGCGTACATCATCGCGGAAATGCTGGGCCGCCAGCCCTACGCCGTGGAGAAGACCATCGCGTTCCAGGAATTCGGAGCACCGGAAGGCATCGTCCGATGAGCAACATCAACGGCAGCACGAAGAGCGACGGCGCGCAGAGCGGCATCCTCTTCACCCGTACCGACCCCGCGCTCGGCGAGTTCGCCGTCCGCGCGCTCGACCCCCTGCAGGACGCCGAGCTGCTGCACGGCTGGGTCACCCACCCCAAGGCGTCCTTCTGGATGATGCAGGACGCCACGCTCCCCGACGTGGAGCGCGAGTACATGAGCATCTCCGCCGCCGAGCACCACGACGCGTTCATCGGACTGCACAACGGCCGCCCCGCCTTCCTCATGGAGCGGTACGACCCGGCCCACGTCGAGCTGGTCGGCCTCTACGACCCCGAGCCGGGCGACGTCGGCATGCACTTCCTGACCGCGCCCAGCGACACCCCCGTGCACGGCTTCACCCGAGCCGTCATCACCACCGTCATGGCGATGCTCTTCGAGGACCCGGCCACCGCCCGCGTCGTCGTCGAGCCCGATGTACACAACAAGGCCGTCCAGGCCCTCAACGAAGCCGTCGGCTTCGAGATCGTCCGGAAGATCGCCAAGCCGGAGAAGGACGCCTACCTCAGCACCTGCACCCGCGAGCAGTACCTTGCGGCGATAGGAGTGACCACCCGATGAACGCCGCCACCACCCCCCGCGACGCCGTGGCCCACCTGACCCCCGACCTGTGGGACCGGGCCGGCCGCCTCCTCATACGCAAGGCGCTCGCCGAGTTCACCCACGAACGCCTCCTCACCCCCCGCCCGATGCTGGACGGCCGCTACTCCGTCCGCAGCGACGACGGCACCGTGGAGTACCGCTTCGCCGCCCAGGTCCTCACCCTCGACCACTGGCAGATCGACGCCGACTCGATCACCCGGCACCGCGAGGACACCGATCTCCCCCTCGACGCCGTCGAGTTCTTCATCGAACTGCGCGACGCGCTCGGCCTCAGCGACGAGATCCTCCCGGTCTACCTGGAAGAGATCAGCTCCACCCTCTCCGGCACCGCGTACAAACTGACCAAGGACCACGTCCCGGCCGACGAGCTCGCGAAGGCCGACTTCCAGGACATCGAGACCGGCATGACCGAGGGCCACCCCTGCTTCGTGGCCAACAACGGCCGCCTCGGCTTCGGCATCCACGAATACAGCGCGTACGCCCCCGAGGCCGCGGCCCCGATCCAGCTCATCTGGCTGGCAGCGCGCCGCGACCGCGCCACCTTCACCGCCGGCGCGGGCCTGGACTACGAGGCCCTGATGCACGCGGAGCTCGGCGAGCCCACGCTCTCCCGCTTCGCCTCGGTGATGGCCGAGCAGGGCCTGGACCTCGCCGACTACCTCCTCCTCCCCGTCCACCCCTGGCAGTGGTGGAACAAGCTCTCCGTCACCTTCGCCGCCGAGGTCGCCCAGCAGCGCCTGGTCTGCCTCGGCCCCGGTGACGACGAGTACCTCGCGCAGCAGTCCATCCGGACCTTCTTCAACACGAGCAACCCCGAGCGCCACTACGTCAAAACGGCACTCTCGGTCCTCAACATGGGCTTCATGCGCGGCCTCTCCGCCGCGTACATGGAGGCCACGCCCGCCATCAACGACTGGCTGGCCGGCCTCATCGAGAGCGACCCGGTCCTGCGCGGCACCGGCCTGACGATCATCCGCGAGCGCGCCGCCATCGGCTACCACCACCGCCAGTACGAAGAGGCCACCACCAAGGGCTCCCCGTACCGCAAGATGCTCGCCGCGCTCTGGCGCGAGTCCCCGGTGCCCACGCTCGAACCGGGCCAGCGCCTCGCCACCATGGCCTCCCTCCTCCACACCGACCGCGACGGCGCCTCCTTCGCGGGCGCGCTGATGCGCGAGTCCGGCCTGAGCGCCGTCGAGTGGCTGCGCCGGTACCTCAAGGCGTACTTCACGCCCCTCCTGCACAGCTTCTACGCCTACGACCTGGTCTTCATGCCGCACGGCGAGAACGTCATCCTCGTCATCGAGAACGGCGTCGTGCAGCGCGCGATCTACAAGGACATCGCCGAGGAGATCGCGGTGATGGACCCCGACGCGGTCCTCCCCCCGGCCGTCGAGCGCATCCGCGCCGAGGTCCCCGAGGACAAGAAGCTCCTGTCGATCTTCACCGACGTCTTCGACTGCTTCTTCCGCTTCCTCAACGGCATCCTCGTCACCGAGGGCCTGGTCGACGAGGAGACCTTCTGGCGCACGGTCGCGGAGTGCGTCACCGAGTACCAGGCGTCCGCGCCCGAACTCGCGGACAAGTTCGCCCAGTACGACATGTTCGCCGAGGAGTTCGCGCTCTCCTGCCTGAACCGTCTCCAGCTGCGCAACAACAAGGAGATGGTCAACCTCCAGGACCCGGCCGGCGCCCTCCAGCTGATCGGCAACCTGCGCAACCCGATCGCCCGCTTCGGCCCGGACACGGCCACGGCCACGGAGACGACCGCGGTGGCGTGACACCGCGGTGACGGCCGCCCGCTTCGACGGTCCGGGGCGGGCGACCGGAAACGCAAGAGGGCGGGATCCCTATGGGATCCCGCCCTCTTCGCTGTGCGGTGCGGTGCTGCGCAGCGCAGCGCTTAAGCGTCCGCGCTTACTTGTCCGCGTCCGGCGCGTCCTCGTCGGTTACTTCGCCCGCCTCGGCCTTGGCCTTGGCGTCGGCCTCGGCCTTGGCCTCGGCGTCGGAGAAGGTGGGGACTACGGGGGCGGCGGGAGCGGGCTCGTCGGCCTCGACGGCCTCCTCGACCTCCTCGGTCTTGGTGTCGCCTTCCTCCGCGTCCTCGTCCTCGGCCTTGGCGACGGCGTTGGTGCCACCGTCAACCGCCTCGTCCTCGTCGGTCTCGTCCTCGTCCGCCAGGGCGTCCGTGAACTCCACGCCGTCCAGCTCCGCCAGCCGGTCCGACGCATCCGTCGTACCGCCCTGGTCGGCCTCCAGCGCCTTCGCGAACCACTCGCGCGCCTCTTCCTCGCGGCCGACCTCCAGCAGCGCGTCGGCGTACGCGTAGCGCAGCCGCGCGGTCCACGGCTGTACCGCGTTGGACGCCAGCTCGGGGCTCTGCAGCGTGACGACGGCGGCGTCCGCCTGGCCCATGTCGCGCCGGGCACCCGCCGCGACCAGCCGCATCTCGACCTGCCCGGACTTGTCCAGCCGCTGCACCTCGGGCTCGCCGGCCATGGCGAGGGCCTTCTCGGGCCGGCCCATGCCGCGCTCGCAGTCGGCCATCACCGGCCACAGCTCCGCGCTGCCCGTCATCCGGCGCGCCGCCCGGAACTCCGCCAGCGCCTCGCTGTACTTGCCGAAGCCGTACGCGGCGAAGCCGGCCGCCTCGCGGACGGCGGCGACGCGGGACGCGAGCCGCAGCGCGATACGCGAGTACTCGTACGCCCGCTCGGGGTCCTCGTCCAGCAGCTTCGCCACCATCACGAGGTTCCGCGCGACGTCCTCGGCGAGCGTCTTCGGCAGGCTCAGCAGCTCCTGCCGCACGTCCTTGTCGATCTCGTCACCGGTGACGTCGTCCGGAATCGGCAGCCGCTTGATCGGCTCCCGGTCCCGACGGTCGTCCCGGCGGTCATCACGCCGGTCGTCCCGGCCCTGCCCGTACGGCCGACGCCCACCACGGTCGTCGTCACGCCGGAACCCGCCGCGCTCGCCGCCACGGTCATCGCGACGGAACCCACCACGGTCACCGCCGCGGTCGTCACGCCGGTCGTCACGACGGAACCCACCGCGCTCGCCGCCGCGGTCGTCACGACGGAAGCCCCCGCGGTCACCACCACGGTCATCCCGGCGGAAGCCACCCCGGTCACCGCCGCGGTCACCACCGCGGTCACCACCGCGGTCCGCACCGCGGTCGTCACGACGGAAGCCGCCGCGCTCGCCGCCACGGTCGTCGCGACGGAACCCGCCGCGGTCGCCACCGCGGTCGTCCTCGCGACGGGGGCCACGCGGCCGGTCGTCACGACGGTCATCACGCCGGTCCGCGCCACGGTCGTCGCGACGGAAGCCGCCGCGGTCGCCACCACGGTCGTTGCTGCGGTCGTCGCGACGGAACCCGCCACGGTCGTCCTCACGACGCGGCCCACGCGGCCGGTCATCACGCCGGTCCGCACCACGGTCATCGCGACGGAACCCACCGCGGTCCGCACCGCGGTCGTCACGGCGGAAACCGCCCCGCTCGCCGCCACGGTCATCGCGACGGAAACCGCCGCGGTCGCCACCGCGGTCGTCCTCGCGACGGGGACCACGCGGCCGGTCATCACGCCGGTCCGCACCACGGTCATCGCGGCGGAAGCCGCCCCGCTCGCCACCACGGTCGTTGCTGCGGTCATCGCGGCGGAACCCGCCACGGTCGTCCTCGCGACGCGGCCCACGCGGCCGGTCATCACGCCGGTCGTCACGGCGGAACCCACCACGGTCGGCACCGCGATCCGCACCGCGGAAGCCGCCGCGCTCACCACCACGGTCGTTGCTGCGGTCGTCCCGACGGAAACCGCCACGGTCGCCACCGCGGTCCGCGCCGCGGTCGTCACGGCGGAAACCGCCCCGCTCGCCGCCGCGGTCATCGCGACGGAAGCCCCCGCGGTCACCGCCGCGGTCGCCACCGCGGTCGTCCTCGCGACGGGGACCACGCGGCCGGTCGTCACGACGGTCATCACGCCGGTCCGCACCGCGGTCGTCGCGCCGGAACCCACCGCGGTCGCCACCACGCTCGTTACTGCGGTCGTCGCGACGGAACCCGCCGCGCTCGCCGCCACGGTCGTCGCGACGGAAGCCGCCCCGCTCGCCGCCGCGCTCGTTACCGCGGTCGTCACGACGGCCATAACCGCCGCCGGCGCCTCCGGCGCCACGCGCGGCACCCGCGCCACCGGGACGGCTGCCGCGGTCATCGCGACGCGGCCCCCGGTCATCACGACGGGAGTCGCGCCGGTCACCACCATCGCGCCAGCGCGGCTGGCGCTCCGATCGGTCGTCGGGAGAGTTGGTGGACATCGACGTGACTCCTGTCTTCGGTACTGCTGGTCATTCTCACGCACCGACCAGTTCGGCGCGCTTCGGCAAAACAAAAAGGACCCTTGGTCCCAGCATGAACGCTGGGACCAAGGGTCCTGAAAGATTGTTCGGCGGCGTCCTACTCTCCCACAGGGTCCCCCCTGCAGTACCATCGGCGCGGAAAGGCTTAGCTTCCGGGTTCGGAATGTAACCGGGCGTTTCCCTAACGCTATGACCACCGAAACCCTATCGGGTTCGAGCGAACAAGCACACTCTTCAGTTAAATGAAGTGAAACTTGGTTCAACCGGTGCGACTGTTCGCAACCCGGGAACCACACAGTGGACGCGAGCAACTGAGGACAAGCCCTCGGCCTATTAGTACCAGTCAACTCCACCCGTTACCGGGCTTCCATATCTGGCCTATCAACC
>NZ_JBEPFC010000132.1:0-20395 GCF_040301705.1 Streptomyces sp. NPDC000151
GGTGCGCGGCGCGCGCCGCGGCCGCAGCCAGGGCGGGGCCGTTTCCGCGTCCGGGGTCACGGGCCGTCGCCGGCTCCCCGGCCGCGGCTCCGTCCGGCGGCGCGCCCCGTCCGTGCGCCGCCGTGCTGTCGTGCGCGGCGGTCTCTTTCGCCACCATGGCCGCGATCCCTTCACGTATGTGATCTTGCTCGCGAATCGTGACCGGAACGATAAATCGACTCACAGCACGCGGCAACGGGACGCACCGCCCTCCACCGTCCGGTCTCCCCGCACGGGAGCCCGGTCTGCAACCGTTGTGCCCCGCTCTCCGCCCGGTAATCCGACGGCGATCCGGCGGCCCAGCAGGGGCGCGGCGGCCCCTTCGTACGCCTGCCGCGCTCCGTCGCGGTGCGTATCGCCATTCGGGTCAAGCTTCCCGCCGCCGGTACCTCAGTCGGCGCAGCCCGGAAAAGCGGTCGGCCCTCCCGTCCCGCGCCCCGTACACTGGGCGGAGCGAAAGGCGTGGATGGGACGAGTAGCGCCGCACGCAGCCAAGAGCGACCCGGGGACGGTGGGAGCCCGGGGGTGTGCGCGACGTGAAGATCATCCCGGAGCCGCCGGAAGAACGCCCCACGGAGCCGTCAGCGGCTTCCCGGGGCCACTAGACCCGGCATCGCGACCCCAATGAGGGGGCCGAGGAGTTCCTTCTCGGCCAAGGAGGGTGGTACCGCGGGAGCAGCAGCTCTCGTCCCTCCGGTCGGAGCAAGCAAGCGGTGTCCGCCGGAGGAAGCCCCCGATGAGTCCCACACCCCAGTACAACCAGGTGCCCGCGCAGGTGGACCTGCCCGCCCTCGAGCACGCCGTGCTCGACTTCTGGCAGGAACAGAAGGTCTTCGCGCGCACTCTCGAGCAGTCCGAGGGACGCCCGGAGTGGGTGTTCTACGAGGGCCCGCCGACGGCGAACGGCATGCCCGGCGCGCACCACATCGAGGCCCGCGTCTTCAAGGACGTCTTCCCCCGCTTCCGCACGATGCAGGGCTACCACGTCGGCCGCAAGGCCGGCTGGGACTGCCACGGCCTCCCGGTCGAGCTGGCCGTGGAGAAGGAGCTGGGCTTCAACGGCAAGAAGGACATCGAGGCGTACGGCATCGCCGAGTTCAACGCCAAGTGCCGCGAGTCGGTGACCCGGCACACCGACGCCTTCGCCGAGCTCACGACCCGGATGGGCTACTGGGTCGACCTCGACGACGCGTACCGCACGATGAACCCCGACTACATCGAGTCGGTGTGGTGGTCGCTGAAGGAGATCTTCAAGAAGGGCCTGCTGGTCCAGGACCACCGCGTCGCCCCCTGGTGCCCGCGCTGCGGCACCGGCCTCTCGGACCACGAGCTGGCGCAGGGGTACGAGACGGTCGTCGACCCGTCGGTGTACGTCCGCCTGCCGCTGACCTCGGGTCCGCTGGCCGGCGAGGCGGGGCTGCTGATCTGGACGACGACGCCCTGGACGCTGGTGTCCAACACCGCCGTCGCCGCGCACCCCGACGTGACGTACGTCGTCGCCACCGACGGCCAGGAGAAGGTCGTCGTCGCCGAGCAGCTGGTCGAGAAGGCGCTGGGCGAGGGCTGGACGACCACCGGGCAGACCTTCACCGGCCGCGAGATGGAGCGCTGGGCGTACCGGCGCCCGTTCGACCTGGTCGAGCTGGAAGGCGCCAACTTCGTCGTCAACGCCGAGTACGTCACCACCGAGGACGGCACGGGCCTGGTCCACCAGGCGCCCGCCTTCGGTGAGGACGACCTCAAGACCTGCAAGGGCTACGGCCTGCCCGTGGTCAACCCGGTCCGCCCCGACGGCACCTTCGAGGAGGATCTCGCCCTGGTCGGCGGGCAGTTCTTCAAGAAGGCCGACGAGGCGCTGGTCGCCGACCTGGACGCGCGCGGCCTGCTCTTCCGCCACGTCGCGTACGAGCACAGCTACCCGCACTGCTGGCGCTGCCACACGGCGCTGCTGTACTACGCCCAGCCCTCCTGGTACATCCGCACCACGGCCGTCAAGGACGCCCTGCTGCGGGAGAACGAGAACACCAACTGGTACCCGGAGTCCGTCAAGCACGGCCGCTTCGGCGACTGGCTGAACAACAACATCGACTGGGCGCTGTCCCGCAACCGCTACTGGGGCACCCCGCTGCCCATCTGGCGCTGCGCGGAGGACCACCTCACCTGCGTCGGCTCGCTCGCCGAGCTGTCGGAGCTGACCGGCACCGACCAGACCACCCTGGACCCGCACCGCCCCTTCATCGACGACGTCACCTTCGGCTGCACCCACGAGGGCTGCTCGCTCGAGGCCGTGCGCGTCCCCGAGGTCATCGACGCCTGGTACGACTCGGGCTCGATGCCGTTTGCGCAGTGGGGCTACCCCTACCGCAACAAGGACATCTTCGAGAAGCGGTACCCGGCGCAGTTCATCTCCGAGGCCATCGACCAGACGCGTGGGTGGTTCTACACGCTGATGGCGGTCGGCACCCTCGTCTTCGACAAGTCCTCCTACGAGAACGTCGTCTGCCTGGGCCACATCCTGGCCGAGGACGGCCGGAAGATGTCCAAGCACCTGGGCAACATCCTCCAGCCGATCCCGCTCATGGACCAGCACGGCGCGGACGCGGTGCGCTGGTTCATGGCGGCCGGCGGCTCCCCGTGGGCGGCCCGCCGCGTCGGCCACGGCACGATCCAGGAGGTCGTCCGCAAGACGCTCCTGACGTACTGGAACACCGTCGCGTTCCAGGCGCTGTACGCGCGGACGACCGGCTGGGCGCCCACGGACGCCGACCCGGCGCCCGCCGACCGCCCGATCCTGGACCGCTGGCTGCTCGGTGAGCTGAACTCCCTGGTGCAGGGCGTCACCGAGGCGCTGGAGGCGTACGACACCCAGCGCGCCGGCAAGCTGCTCTCCGCCTTCGTCGACGACCTCTCGAACTGGTACGTCCGCCGCTCCCGCCGCCGCTTCTGGCAGGGCGACAAGGCGGCGCTGCGCACGCTCCACGAGGTCATCGAGACGGTCACCCGCCTGATGGCGCCGCTCACCCCGTTCATCACCGAGCGGGTCTGGCAGGACCTGGTCGTCCCGGTCAGCCCGGACGCGCCGGACTCCGTCCACCTCTCCTCCTGGCCGGTGGCCGATGCCTCGGCGATCGACCCGACGCTCTCCGCGCAGATGGTCCTGGTCCGCCGGCTGGTCGAGCTGGGCCGCGCCACGCGTGCCGAGTCCGGCGTGAAGACCCGCCAGCCGCTGTCCCGCGCGCTGGTCGCCGCGGCCGGCTTCGAGACGCTCTCCGACGAGCTGCGCGCCCAGATCACCGAGGAGCTGAACGTCAGCTCTCTGGCGTCGCTCTCCGAGGTCGGCGGCTCCCTGGTCGACACCACCGCCAAGGCCAACTTCCGTGCCCTGGGCAAGCGGTTCGGCAAGGGCGTCCAGGCGGTCGCCAAGGCCGTCGCCAACGCGGACGCGGCGGCGCTGTCGCTGGCGCTGCGCGAGGGCACGGCCTCGGTCGAGGTCGACGGCGAGACGGTCGCCCTGGCTCCGGACGAGGTGATCATCACCGAGACGCCGCGCGAGGGCTGGTCGGTGGCGTCCGACTCCGGCGCCACGGTCGCGCTGGACCTGGAGATCACCCCGGAGCTGCGCCGCGCGGGCCTCGCCCGCGACGCCATCCGCCTCATCCAGGAGGCCCGCAAGAACAGCGGCCTGGACGTCGCGGACCGGATCGCGCTGCGCTGGGAGTCCTCCGACGAGGAGGTCCGCACGGCCCTGGCCGACCACGCGGCCCTGATCGCGGACGAGGTCCTCGCGACGGAGTTCGTCTCCGGCGAGGCGGACGACACCTTCGGCGAGCCGTTCGCGGACGAGCCGCTGTCGCTGACGTTCCGCCTCCGCAAGGTGTAACTCACAGGGGCTGCCACCCGCACACCGTTCCGAGGTCCCCGGTACACCCGTACCGGGGACCTCGGCGTGTCAGGCGCGCCCCGCACGGGGCGCGGGGAACTGCGCGAGCAACCACAACGGCGGTGCAGCCCGCCATCGACCTGACGCCAACGGCGAATGCCGGCCCCCGCCGAAGGCGAAAAGGGCCGGGCCCCCGGGGAGATCCCCGGGGGCCCGGCCCTGATTGCCGACTAGGTGCGACGCAGCAGCGTCAGCCGCGTCAGTTGTCGTCCTCGTCGATGAGGAAGCCACGCATCGGCGACGGAGCCTGCTGCATCTGCTGCTGGCCCTGCGGCCGGACCGGCGCCATCGGCTGGGTCATGGCCGGCGACATCTGCTGCTGGCTGCCGTACGACGGGGCGTTGCTGCCGTTCGAGCCGCCGTGGCCGCCCATGGACTGGTTGCCGCCCATGGTGTGGCTGGAGCCGCCGCCCATGGAGCCGGCACCGGCCGACGCCATCGACGGGGACGCCGGCAGCGAAGCGGCGGCCGGGGTCCGCGGCGGGGCGAGCGACTCGTCGGACTGGTTCTCCAGCTGGCGCAGCTGGCTCTCCAGGTACGACTTCAGTCGCGTGCGGTACTCGCGCTCGAAGCCGCGCAGGTCCTCGACCTTGCGCTCCAGCGTGGCGCGGGCGGACTCCAGGGAGCCCATCGCGACGCGGTGCTTCTCCTGCGCGTCCCGCTCCAGCGCGTCGGCCTTGGCGCGGGCGTCCCGCTCCAGGCCCTCGGCGCGGCTGCGGGCCTCGCCGACGATCTTGTTGGCCTCGGAACGGGCCTCCGCGATCGCCTGGTCGGCGGTCTGCTGCGCCAGCGACAGCACGCGCGCGGCACTGTCACCGCCCGGACCGCCCTGGCCCGGCTGCGGCAGCTGCGGGCCGCCCTGCGGACCACCCATCGGGCCGCCCATGGGACCGCCGGGGCCCATCTGGCCGCCGTGCGGGCCCTGCGGACCGGGGCCGTGGCCACCGGGACCTGCGGGCAGCTGCGGTGCACCGCCGGGCAGCTGGGGCGGGCCACCCATCCCCTGCTGCTGGCCGGGCGGGACCGGCTGCGGACCCGATATGGCGGCGGGCACGGGGGCACCGGGCCGCTGCTGCTGCTGCGGTCCGTCCTGCTCCTGCTGCTTGCGCATCCCCTGTTGCTGCTGCTGGCTCTGGGCGGCAGCCCGGGTGGCAGCGGCCAGTTTGGCGCGCAGGTCCTCGTTCTCCCGGAGCAGACGGGTCAGTTCTGCTTCGACCTCATCGAGGAAGGCATCGACCTCGTCCTCGTCATAGCCTTCTCGGAGGCGGACGGTCGTGAACTGCTTGTTCCGCACGTCCTCGGGGGTCAACGGCATCTCTTCTTCACCTCAACGTAGTCGTCGGCAATCGGCAAGACCGTATCGTTCACAACTTGCTCACGACGTTGCTCACGACGGTGATCAGGATGTAGACGATGATCATCAGTACGAAGAAGGACAGGTCGAGCGCCACGCCCCCGAGACGCAGCGGCGGTATGACACGCCGCAGAAGCTTGAGTGGCGGATCAGTGACAGTGTAAGTGGCCTCAAGTACGACCACCATCGCCTTGCCGGGTTGCCATGAACGGGCGAACTGGAAGACGTAGTCCATCACCAGCCGGAAGATCAACACAATGAGGAAGCAGTACAGCGCGATATAGATCACCTGCAGTGCGATGCCCATCTCGCGCTTCCCTCTCCCCTTGCCTGTGTCGGCCTCACGGCCTCGGTGTGCCCGGTGTTGCGTCTCAGCTCTGGTTGAAGAACCCGCCCTCTGCGATACGGGCCTTGTCCTCCGCCGTGACATCGACGTTAGCAGGAGACAGCAGGAACACCTTCTGTGTCACCCGCTCGATGCTCCCGTGCAAACCGAACACCAACCCGGCCGCAAAGTCGACAAGTCGCTTCGCGTCCGTGTCGTCCATCTCCGTCAGATTCATGATCACCGGAGTGCCCTCACGGAAGTGTTCCCCGATGGTACGGGCTTCGTTGTAGGTCCGGGGGTGCAGCATGGTGATGCGGTAGGGCTCCCGCTCGGACACAACCTTGGGCATGATCACCGGTGCGTTCTTCTCCAGATTCGGACGTTCGGGTGTGATGGACGCCACGGGGGCGATTCGGGCGGGTCGTCCGTTTTCCGTACCCACTGGCGGAGACTCGCGCTGCGCCGGCGGCGATACGACTCGTACCGGTTCGTCCCGTTCGGGGCGTGATTCCGTGGGCGGCTGGTGCTGTTGCCGCCTCTCGGGCTCGGGCTCCGGGTCGAGTTCGGGTTCGAAGTCGTCGTCGGGGTCGAAGCCCCGGCCGTCGTACCCATCGTCCTCCACGAGGCCGAGGTAGACCGCCATCTTGCGCATAGCGCCGGCCATTCTCTGCGTCCTCCGCTCTGTGGTGGATCGGCTCCGTCACCGGTCGCCTTGGATCCACTCGGCCTGCCCGTCTTTTGACGGTAATGACCATATTTTGTGCTGTGGTCCGACTTGCTTCGCGACGTTACCCGAGCCGTGGTCGGACTCCGAGTACCGCAGTGCCCACGCGTACATGTGTCGCACCGGCGGCCACCGCGTCCTCGAGATCCGAACTCATTCCTGCCGACACCATTTTCGCAGCAGGATGACCCGCGCGCAGGCCGGATGCGATTTCCGTCAGCCGGTCGAAAGCCGCCCGCGGCCGGCCCGCGTACTGCCCTGCCAGCGGAGCGACCGTCATCAGGCCGCCCAGCCGCAGCCCTTCGGCCGCCGCCACGGCGTCGGCCAGCGCCGCCACCCCGTCCGGGCCGACGCCGCCGCGGTCGCCGCGCTGACCCGACTCGGCGTCAAGTGCCACCTGGATCAGGCAGTCCAGCTCGCGCCCGGCACGCACGACCTCCTTGGAGAGCGCGGTGACGAGCTTGACCCGGTCCACGGACTGCACGATATCCGCGTAACTGGCCACAGACCGGACCTTATTTGTCTGCAATTGGCCGACGAAATGCCAAGTAAGCGGCAAATCCGAGCAAGCGGCCGCCTTGGGCGCCGCGTCCTGGTCCCGGTTCTCCGCGACGTGCCGGACACCCAATTCCGAAAGGATACGGACATCGCTCGCTGGGTAGGTCTTTGTGACCACAATCAGGGTCACATCACCACGATTACGACCGGCTTTGGCACAAGCATCGGAGATACGATCCTCCACCCGCGCCAGGTTCTCGGCCAGTTCCGTTCTACGGTCCGTCACAGCTCAGCCGTCCAGCCATACATAACTCGCGAGCCGCCCGGTTGTGCGGTCGCGCCGGTACGAGAAATGGTCCGCCGATTCCAGCGTGCAGATGTGGGAATGTTCACGCACCCGCACGCCGCACCGGGCGAGTTGGGCGGCGACACCGGCCGCCACGTCCACCGCGGGCGTCCCCCACCCGGTGGTCGCGTGCGCCTCGGGCACCGCGGCGGCGACCTCGGCGCGCATCGCCTCCGGCACCTCGTAGCAACGCCCGCAGACCGCGGGCCCGGTGTACGCGACGATCCGCTCGGGAGACGCGCCGAGAGCGGTCATCGCCTCGACGGTGGCCGGTACGACCCCCGCGACCAGCCCGGGCCGCCCGGCGTGCGCGGCCCCCGCCACCCCGGCGACCGGGTCGGCGAGCAGGACGGGGGTGCAGTCGGCGGTGAGGACGGCGAGGGCAAGACCCCGACGGGCCGTCACCACCGCGTCGACACAGGGAATCTCGTCGCTGTCCCGCCACGGCCCGTCCACGACCGCCACATCGCGCCCGTGCACCTGGTTCATCCAGACCACATCGGCCGGATCCAGGCCCAGGGCCTTGGCCGCCAGCTCGCGATTGGTCCGTACCGCCTGCGGGTCGTCGCCCACGGCGCCGCCGAGATTGAGCTCGGCATACGGAGCGGCGCTCACCCCGCCCCACCGATCGGTGAAGGCGAAGCGCGCGCCGCTCGCATCGTTCCTCAGCACATTGTGCTGCTGCCCTATCACTGCGGGTCTTCGGCTACTTCAGGAAGTCCGGGACGTCCAGCTCCTCGGCCGCGGTGTCCGTGTACGGACGGGCCGGGGGGACCTGCGGCGCGACCGGGGGCGCCGCCGGGGCCTCGCTGACCGGCGCCGACTCGACCGGAGCCGGCTCCTCGTCGCGCACCGGAACGGAGCCGAGGCCGCCGAAGGCCGGGCGGGGCTCCGGGGGCGCGGCCGGGCGGCTCGCCGGGGCCGCCGGCTCCTCGCGCTTCCCGGAGGAGGAGCTGATGACGTTCTCGCGGCGGGCCGGCGGCTGACCGCCGTCGAAGCCCGCGGCGATGACCGTCACGCGGACCTCGTCGCCCAGCGCGTCGTCGATGACCGCACCGAAGATGATGTTGGCTTCCGGATGGGCCGCCTCGCTGACCAGCTGCGCCGCCTCGTTGATCTCGAAGAGACCGAGGTCGGAGCCGCCGGAGATGGACAGCAGCACACCGCGGGCGCCGTCGATGGACGCCTCCAGAAGCGGCGAGGAGATGGCCATTTCGGCGGCCGCCACCGCGCGGTCGTCGCCGCGTGCGGAGCCGATGCCCATGAGGGCCGAGCCGGCCTCGGACATCACGGACTTCACGTCGGCGAAGTCGAGGTTGATCAGACCCGGGGTGGTGATCAGGTCGGTGATGCCCTGGACACCGGAGAGCAGCACCTGGTCGGCGGACTTGAAGGCATCAAGAACGCTCACCTGGCGGTCCGAGATGGACAGCAGTCGGTCGTTGGGGATCACGATGAGCGTGTCGACTTCTTCGCGCAGCTGCGCGATGCCGTCCTCGGCCTGGTTGGCGCGGCGGCGGCCCTCGAAGGTGAACGGCCGGGTGACCACACCGATCGTCAGGGCGCCGAGCGAGCGCGCGATGTTGGCGACCACGGGCGCGCCGCCCGTGCCGGTGCCGCCGCCCTCGCCCGCGGTCACGAAGACCATGTCGGCCCCCTTGAGGACCTCCTCGATCTCCTCGCGGTGGTCTTCGGCCGCCTTGCGGCCCACGTCCGGGTTTGCGCCGGCGCCGAGGCCACGCGTCATCTCACGGCCGACGTCGAGCTTGACGTCGGCGTCGCTCATCAGCAACGCCTGCGCATCGGTGTTGATCGCGATGAACTCGACGCCCTTGAGCCCGACCTCGATCATCCGGTTGATGGCGTTCACGCCACCGCCGCCGATGCCGACGACCTTGATGACTGCGAGGTAGTTCTGCGGTGCTGCCACGTCGAAGGCCTCTCGCCTCGAGTTACGTGTCGGTGCCTCACATGTGCTGTGGACAACGACTGATGCCGATGGGACGGTCCGTAATGCCGACCCGAACCCTAACGTTGAAGTTTAGGGTTACCAGTGCCTGTGTTCTCTGGGTTCTTTGGAACGAGACACTAAGTCGACAAGCGGCGCACGTTCAACGAACACGCCGAACCTCCCGTTTTTCTTTTCACCCTATGTGATCACCCGTAGTGGTAGCCATCCAGGGTGCTGGCCTGCGCGTACGTACGTCAACTCCCGGACGCGGCGGGCGCACTGGGGACGCTCACGTCGAAGTGGCGCGCATCACGCGCCGCTTTCAGCAGCGCGCGGAGTACCTTGGCCTTTTCCGTGCCGTGTTCCTCGCTGCCCCACTCGACCCGGCGTCCGCCGGTCAGCTCCAGGGTGATGGAGTCGTACGAACGTACGCGGATGACGCGCACGTCCTTGCCGACCGTATCGGGAAGCGCGGTGGCGACCTTCACCGCCGCGCGGTTCAGAGCAGGGATACCGAAACGGCGCAGGCTCGGCGAATCGGCCGCGTCCATTTCCAGCCGGGGTACATCGCGCGGCGCGATACCGACGGTGGCGAAGCGCACGCCCCGGTCGTCCACTTCACGGAACTTTGCGCCCTTTTGGACGACCAGGACGGGCTGCCGCTCCGTCACGTTCAGGGAGATGGTGTCCGGCCACGAGCGCTCCACTTCGACCGACTTGATGCGGCGGAGGCGGTCGGCCAGCCGTGCGGCGATACCGTCGGTGTCCACGGACGCGAGCGGCGCCCCCACCGGGACGCCGGCCGCGGCCTCGACCTCACGCGCCGTCAGAACGTCGGTACCGTGCACCGTCACGTGCTCGGCGCGCAGCCAGTCCGAGCCGTACAGCGCCCAGGTACCGAAGCCGACCAGCAGCGCTATGAGGACCGCCGCGGCGACGAGCGTGCGGCGGCGCGGGCGCCCGGGGCCGCGCTCCCCGGCCCACGGCGGCAGCAGCCGCCGCAGCCCGGAGCCACGCGGCTCCTCCGGCTCCCCGGAGTCGGCGGGAGAGTCGGCCGGTACGCGGTGCTGCTCGCCCCGTCGGGCGATACTCGGTCCGGCCACTTTCCCTCTCCTTGCCCCGGCCGCCTCAGCTCCGGCGGGAGGCGATCGCTTCGTACACCATGCCGACGAGCAGTTCGTCGGCGTCTCTGCGGCCGAACTCGGCGGCCGCGCGGGACATCTCGTACAGCCGGTGCGGGTCCGAGAGGACCGGCAGGACGTTGCCCTGCACCCACTCGGGGGACAGCTGCGCGTCGTCGACCAGCAGGCCGCCGCCGGCGTTGACCAGCGGCTGGGCGTTCAGCCGCTGCTCGCCGTTGCCGATGGGCAGCGGGACGTACGCGGCGGGCAGCCCGACAGCGGACAGCTCGGCCACGGTCATCGCGCCCGCGCGGCAGAGCATCATGTCGGCCGCGGCGTACGCGAGGTCCATCCGGTCCACGTACGGTACCGGGACGTAAGGCGGCATCCCGGGCATGTTGTCGACCTGCGGCAGTTCGTTCTTCGGGCCGACCGCGTGCAGCACCTGGATGCCGGCGCGCTGGAAGGCGGGCACGGCGGCCTGGATGACCTCGTTGAGCCGGCGCGCGCCCTGCGAGCCGCCGGAGACCAGCAGCGTGGGGAGGTTCGGGTCCAGGCCGAAGGCGGCGCGCGCCTCGGGACGGGCCGCCGCGCGGTCCAGGGTCGCGATCGTGCGGCGCAGCGGGATGCCGACGTAACGGGCGTCGCGCAGCTTGCTGTCGGGGGTGCTGACGGCGACGAACTTGGCGTACCGCGAGCCGATCTTGTTGGCCAGCCCCGGCCGGGCGTTGGCCTCGTGCACCACGATCGGCACGCCGAGCCGCTTGGCGGCCAGGTAGCCGGGCAGCGCGACATACCCGCCGAAGCCGACGACGCAGTCCGCCTTCGTGCGCTCCAGGATCTGCTCCGCGGCCTTGATCGTGCCGCGCAGCCGCCCGGGGACGGTGATCAGCTCGGGCGTGGGCTTGCGCGGCAGCGGAACGGCCGGGATCAGCCCCAGTTCATAGCCGCGCTCCGGTACCAGCCGGGTCTCCAGTCCGCGCTCCGTGCCCAGTGCCGTGATCCCCACGGTCGGGTCCTGCCTGCGCAGGGCGTCCGCGAGGGCGAGCGCGGGCTCGATGTGGCCGGCGGTCCCCCCACCGGCGAGTACGACATGCACCGAAATTCACCGCTCTCCGGACGGCAGCTTCTTGACGCGCCGTCTCATCGTCTTCCGTCTCACCCCAGCCGGCATTCTCGCGAATACCGACTGCCGCATGGCCAGCGCCGCCCGCGCCGCGGGCTCGTCACGCGCGAAGGCGATCAGGAGTCCGACGGCGAACATCATCGGCAGCAGGGCGGAGCCTCCGTAGGAGAACAGCGGGAGCGGGACACCGGCGATCGGCAGCAGGCCGAGCACCGCACCGATGTTGACCACGGCCTGGGCCGTGATCCAGGTGGTCACGCCACCCGCTGCGTACCGTACGAAGGGATCCTCCGTGCGTCCGGCCACGCGGATACCCGCATAGCCTAGAGCCGCGAACAGGGCGAGTACCGACAGCGTCCCCGCCAGTCCCAGTTCCTCCCCGGTGATGGCGAAGATGAAGTCGGTGTGCGGCTCAGGGAGTTCACCCCATTTTTCCATACTCGCGCCGAGACCGGATCCGAAGAATCCGCCGGACGCCAGAGCGTATATCCCGTGCACGGCCTGCCAGCACTGGTCGCCCGGTCCCGGGTCGGTCGCGCCGATGCACGCGAGCCGGGACATCCGGTTGGCGCTCGTCTTGATGAGCAGCGCGCCGATGACGCCGGCCGCGGCCAGCACCCCGACGAACAGCCGGGTGGGCGCCCCCGCCAGCCACAGCAGTCCGAAAAGGATGGCCGTGAGAATGATCGCGGTGCCCATGTCGCCGCCGAGCATGATGAGCCCGAGCAGCAGGAAAGCGGCCGGAATCAGCGGCACCAGCAGGTGCTTCCACTGCGTCAGCAGCCGCCGCTCCTGCTTGCGCGCGAGCAGGTCGGCGCCCCACAGGACCAGCGCCAGCTTGCCGAACTCGCTGGGCTGCAGCTGGAAGGGCCCGCCGAGCGAGATCCAGTTCTGGTTGCCGTTGACCGCGACGCCTATCCCCGGCACCTGGACCAGGCACATCAGGAAGACCGAGCCGGCGATCAGCGGGTACGCCAGGGCCCGGTGCGCCCGGACGGGCAGCTTGGTGGCCAGCACCATCAGCCCGCCGCCGAGCGCCGCGGCGAGCAGCTGCTTGCGGAAGAAGTACGTGGGGGACAGCCCGGACTGCAGCGCCTTGATCTGCGAGGCGGAGTAGACCATGACCAGCCCGAGGACCATGATCAGCAGGCTGCCGCCCAGGACGAGGTAGTACGCCGTCAGCGGCCGGTCCCAGGCCCGCTTCGCCCGGTGGTACAGGCGCCGCGGGCCCGTGGGGTCCCCGGGCCGCGGCATCCGGGGGCCCGGTGGCGTCCGCCGCACCGGGCGCAGCGGACGCGGTGGGCTCGGCGGTGCCTCCTTCGCCGGTCGGGCCGTCATCCTCGTCCCCTCCACAGATGCGCTGCGCCGCACGTCCACGACGCGGGCGGGGACGTACGGTTACTGGTCCCGCGCGGCCAGCTCGCGGACCGCGTCGGCGAAGGCGTCGCCCCGCTTGTTGTAATTCAGGTACATGTCCATCGAGGCGCAGGCCGGTGCCAACAGGACCGTATCGCCCGGCCGGGCGAGCTTCCCGGCTTCCCGTACCGCCTCGGACATCGCCCCAGTGTCGGTCCGGTCGAGGTCGACGACCGGCACATCCGGGGCGTGTCGCGCGAGCGCTTCGCGGATCAGCGCGCGGTCCCGGCCGATGAGGACGGCGCCGCGCAGCCGGGCCGCCGACTTCTGTACCAGCTCGTCGAAGGTGGCGCCCTTGGCGAGCCCGCCGGCGATCCAGACGATGTGCTCGTACGCGGCCAACGACGCTTCGGTGGCGTGGGTGTTGGTGGCCTTGGAGTCGTCCACGTAGGACACTCCGGCGACGTCCGCGACGTGCTGGATGCGGTGTGCGTCCGGGTGGAAGGCGCGCAGGCCGTCGCGTACGGAAGCGGGCTGCACTCCGAACGCGCGCGCGAGCGCCGCCGCCGCGAGGGCGTTGGCGATGTTGTGCGGGGCCGGCGGGTTCACATCTGCGACCTCGGCCAGCTCCTGGGCCTGCTTCTGCCGGTTCTCGACGAACGCGCGGTCGACGAGGATGCCCTCGACGACGCCCACCTGGCCGGGTCCCGGCGTCCCGAGGGTGAAGCCGATGGCCCGGCAGCCCTCCTCGACATCGGCCTCCCGCACCAGGTCCTCGGTGGCCTTGTCGGCCACGTTGTAGACGCAGGCGACCGTGTTGCCCTCGTACACGCGGCCCTTGTCGGCGGCGTACGCCTCCATGGAGCCGTGCCAGTCGAGGTGGTCGGGGGCGAGGTTCAGGACGGTCGCGGAGTGCGCCCGTACCGAGGGCGCCCAGTGCAGCTGGTAGCTGGAGAGCTCCACCGCGAGGACGTCGTACTCGCCGGAGAGCACCACGTCGATGATCGGCGTCCCGATGTTGCCGACGGCGGCGGTGCGCAGCCCCTCGGCGGCCAGGATCGACGCCAGCATCTGCGTGGTGGTCGTCTTGCCGTTCGTACCGGTGATGGCGAGCCAGGGCGCCGCGTCGGGGCCGCGGAGCCGCCAGGCGACCTCCACGTCCCCGATGACGTCCACGCCCGCCTCGGCGGCGGCCGCGAAGAGCGGGCTGGAGGGCTTCCAGCCCGGCGAGGTGACGACGAGGTCTGTGCCCTCGGGCAGCGTCTCGCCGTCGCCGAGGCGTACGGCGATGCCGGACTTCTCCAGCTCCGCCGCGGTCGCCCGCTGCTTCTCGCCGTCGCCGCCGTCCACGACGGTGACGTGGGCGCCGAGCCCGGCCAGGGCGCGTGCGGCGCTGATGCCGCTCACGCCCAGGCCGGCGACGGTGATGCGCTGCCCGGCGAAGTCCTGGCCGGTCACTTGGCGGCCTGCCAGCCGCCGTAGAAGATGCCGAGGCCGACGATCACGCACATGCCCTGGATGATCCAGAACCGGACCACCACAAGGACTTCCGACCACCCCTTCAATTCGAAGTGGTGCTGGAGTGGCGCCATCCGGAAGACCCGCTTGCCGGTGAGCCGGAAGGAGCCGACCTGGATGACCACCGACATGGTGATCAGCACGAAGAGGCCGCCGAGGATGGCCAGCAGCAGCTCCGTGCGGGAGCAGATCGCCAGGCCCGCGAGCGCGCCGCCGAGGGCGAGCGAGCCGGTGTCCCCCATGAAGATCTTGGCGGGCGAGGTGTTCCACCACAGGAAGCCGAAGCAGGCACCCATCAGCGCGGAGGCCACGACCGCGAGGTCGAGCGGGTCACGCACTTCGTAGCAGCCGGGGCCCGCGGTGAGCTGGTTGGCGCAGGACTCCTGGTACTGCCAGATGCCGATGAAGGTGTACGCGCCGAAGACCATCACCGAGGCGCCGGTGGCCAGGCCGTCGAGGCCGTCGGTGAGGTTCACGCCGTTGGACATCGCCAGGATCATGAACAGCGCCCAGATCACGAAGATCACCGGGCCGATCTGCCAGCCGAAGTCCTGGGTGAAGGAGAGCCGGTCCGAGGCCGGGGTCTGCCCGCGCAGGTCCGCGAACTGCAGGGACAGCACGGCGAAGGCGATGCCGACGATCAGCTGGCCGGCCATCTTCGCCTTGGCCCGCAGGCCCAGCGAACGCTGCTTGACGATCTTGATGTAGTCGTCGAGGAAGCCGACCAGCCCCATGCCGGCCATCAGGAACAGCACCAGCACACCGGAGAAGGTGGGCTGGGCGCTCGTGATCACCTTGGTCAGCGCGTACGCGATGATCGTGGCCAGGATGAACGCGATGCCGCCCATGGTGGGCGTACCGCGCTTGCTGTGGTGGTCCCGCGGTCCGTCGTCGCGGATGAACTGCCCGTAGCCTTTTTTGGCCAGCAGCTTGATCAGCAGCGGAGTGCCGATCAGGGTCAGGAAGAGCCCGATCATTCCGGAGAAGAGGATCTGCTTCATCGTGTTCATCGGGTGGCGGCCCCGCCCTGCGCACCGTTGCCTGCCGCATCGTCCAGCAATGCGGCCGCGACCCGCTCCAGCCCCTCCGACCTGGACGCCTTCACCAGCACCACGTCTCCCGGCTGCAGTTCACTGCGCAGCAGGTCGACCGCCGCCCGTGCGTCGGACACGTGCACCGACTCCTCACCCCACGAACCCTCGTTATAAGCGCCCATTTGCAGCCAGGCGGCTTCCCGCCCCCCTACTGCCACGAGCTTGCTGACGTTGAGCCGGACGGCGAGCCGCCCGACCGCGTCGTGCTCGGCGAGCGCGTCCTCGCCGAGCTCGGCCATCTGACCGAGCACCGCCCACGTACGCCGCCCCTTGCCCATCGACACGAGTGCGCGCAGCGCAGCCCGCATGGACTCGGGGTTCGCGTTGTAGGCGTCGTTGACGACCGTCACGCCGTCCGCGCGCTCGGTGACCTCCATGCGCCAGCGGGAGAGCGTGCCTGCCTCGGAGAGCGCGGACGCGATCTCGTCTGCGGGCATGCCCGACTCGTGGGCGACGGCGGCCGCGGCGAGCGCGTTCGACACGTGGTGCTCACCGTACAGCCGCAGGATCACGGCGCTGCACCCGGAGGGTGTGTGAAGCGTGAAGGCGGGGCGGCCGTCGTCGGTGAGCCGGACGTCCTCGGCACGCACGTCGGCGTCCGCGGACTCGCCGAAGAAGACCGTACGGGCCTTGGTGCGCGACGCCATCGCGCGTACGTACGAGTCGTCGGCGTTGAGGATCGCGATGCCGCCCTCGCTCGCGTCGGGCAGCGACTCGACCAGCTCGCCCTTGGCCTCGGCGATCTTCTCGCGGCCGCCGAACTCGCCGATGTGGGCGCTGCCGACGTTCAGGACGAGCCCGATGCGGGGCGGGGTCAGCTGAGTGAGGTAGCGGATGTGGCCGACGCCGCGCGCGCCCATCTCCAGGACGAGGTGGCGGGTGCCGGGCTCGGCCCGCAGCGCGGTCAGCGGCAGGCCGATCTCGTTGTTGAGGTTGCCCTCGGGCCACACCGTCGGGCCGCTGCGCTGCAGCAGCTGCGCGATGAGGTCCTTGGTGCTGGTCTTGCCCGCCGACCCGGTGAGCGCGACGACGTCCGCGCCGGTGCGCCGGACGACCTCGCGGGCCAGCGCCCCGAGCGCGGCCACGACGTCGTCGACCACGATCGCGGGCACGCCGACGGGGCGGGCGGCCAGTACGGCCGCCGCGCCGGACTCCACGGCCATGGCCGCGAATTCGTGTCCGTCGACCCGCTCACCGGCGAACGCGGCGAACAGCGCGCCGTCGGTCACGGCCCGCGAGTCGATCACGACGGGGCCGGTGACCAGGACCGAGCCGTCCGGTATGTCGTGCGGCCGCCCGCCGACGATGTCCGCGATCTCGGCGAGGGACAGGGAGATCACAGGTCACCTCCGGCCGGGGACTGGAGCTGCCGAGATGGGGGTTGTGCGCGCATGGCGGTGTGTCATCCCTGGTGATCGTGCTGCTGCTGCAACTTCAGTGAGCTCTCGATGGCCTCGCGCAGCACCTGGCGGTCGTCGAAGGGGCGAACCACTCCGGCGATGTCCTGGCCCTGCTCGTGGCCCTTGCCGGCGACGATGACAGTGTCGCCGGGCTCCGCGCGGGCGACCGCGGCGGCGATGGCGGCGGCCCGGTCCTCCTCGACCAGTACCGTGCCGCGCTCGTGGGACGGCACGTCGGCGGCGCCCGCGAGCATGGTGGCGAGGATCGCGAGCGGATCCTCGGAACGTGGGTTGTCGCTGGTGAGCACCGCGGTGTCGGCGAGCCGGGCGATCGCGGCGCCCATCGGCATGCGCTTGGTGCGGTCCCGGTCGCCGCCGCAGCCCAGTACGGCGTGCAGCTTGCCCTCGGTGACCTTGCGCAGCGCGCGCAGGACCGATTCGACAGCGTCCGTCTTGTGCGCGTAGTCGACCACCGCGAGGTAGTCCTGGCCCGCGTCCACCCGCTCCAGGCGGCCGGGGACGCCGGGCACGGCGGCCACACCGTCGGCGGCGGTCTGCGGGTCGACGCCGGCCACCACGAGTGCCGTGATGGCGGCGAGCGCGTTGGCGACGTTGAAGGGGCCGGCGATCGGCGACGCGGCGCGCACGGTCACGCCGTCCGGGCCGTGCACGGTGAACGTCGAGCCCAGCGTGCCGACCTCGACGTCGGCGGCGCGCCAGTGGGCGTCCGGGTGGCCCTCGGCGGAGAACGAGGTGACCGGCACCTCGGACTCGCCCTCGATGAGCCGGCGGCCGTACTCGTCGTCGAAGTTCACCACGGCGGCCCGCGACCGGGCCTTGGTGAACAGCTGCGCCTTGGCCTGGAAGTAGTCCTCCATGCCCGTGTGGAACTCCATGTGTTCCGGGCTGAGGTTGTTGAAGACCGCCACGTCGAAGACGCAGCCGTCGACCCGGCCCAGTACCAGGGCGTGGCTGGAGACCTCCATGGCGACCGACCGGACGTCGCGCTCGCGCATCACCGCGAAGAGCGCCTGCAGGTCGGTGGCTTCGGGCGTGGTCCGCTCCGACTTCAGCCGCACGTCGCCGATCCGGGACTCGACGGTACCGATCAGACCGGTAAGCCCCCCGCCCGCCTTCTCGGCGGCGGCGCGCAGGCCGCCGTCGATGAGGTACGCGGTCGTGGTCTTGCCCGACGTGCCCGTGATGCCGATCTGCAGCAGCTCCGCGCCCGGGTCGCCGTAGATCGTCACCGCCAGCGCGCCCATCCGGGCCCGCGGGTTGTCGACCGTGAGGACCGGCAGGCCCGTCGCGGCGGCCCGTTCGGTGCCCCCGGGGTCGGTCAGGATCGCGGCGGCGCCCAGCTCGACGGCCTGCGCGGCGAAGTCGGCGCCGTGGAAGCGGGCGCCGGGCAGCGCGGCGTAGATGTCACCGGGGCGTACCGCGCGGGAGTCGTGCGTGATGCCGGTGACCGCGGCCTCCGCCGCCGGCACGGCCGTGCCCAGCTGGTGCGCCAGGTCCGCCAGCGGGATGGGCCGGACGTGCTCGGGGCGGGGCGGGCCGGGGTGTTTGCCGGGGCCGTCCTGCTGGGCATTGGGGGACTGATCAGCATGTGACACGGCGGTGAGCGTACCGGGCCCATGGGCCTCGGGGCGAAGCGAGGGACGCGGCCGCGAGTGGTTCCCCGCATCCGGAGTGATGGTCATCACGAATCGCCTCATTCGCCCGGCTTGAAGCTGACGGGCAGCCGCGGCGCCTCGGCACCGGTCGGCGGCACCTGGAGCGATTTCAGCGCGAACTGCATGACCTGCTTGTAGATCGGCCCGCAGACCTGGCCGCCGAAGTAGCTTCCGCTGGTCGGATTCTGTACGGCGCAGTAGACGGTGATGCGGGGCTTGTCGGCGGGTGCGAAGCCCGCGAAGGAGGCCGTGTAGCCGTGGTAGCGGCCGGTCTTGGGATCCACCCGGTTGGACGTGCCGGTCTTGCCGCCGACCCGGTAGCCGGGGATCTTCGCGGCGGTGCCGGTGCCCTCCTGGTCGTCGACCACGGATTCGAGCATCCTGGCGAGCGTCTTCGCGGTCTTCGGGCTCACCACGCGGGTCTTCTTCGGCTTCGGCGCGGCGGCGTACCGGCCGTCCGGGCCCTTGGTACCGCGGACGAGCGTGGGCGCGATCCGCTCGCCGCCGTTGGCGATGGTGGAGTACACCGAGGCGGCCTGCACGGCGTTGAGCGAGAGGCCCTGCCCGAAGGGGATCGTGTACTGCTGCGAGGTGCTCCAGTCCCCCGGCGCGGCCAGAATGCCCGGGGTCTCGCCCGGGAAGCCCAGCCCGGTCGGCTGCCCGATGCCGAACTTGCGCAGGTACGAGTAGAGCACCTGGTTCGCCTCGCGCTGGGTCTTGCCCAGCTGTTCGACCGACAGGATGGTGCCGATGTTGCTGGACTTGGCGAGCACGCCGTTCAGCGTCAGGTGCCAGGTGGGGTGGTCGATGTCGTCGGCGAAGAGCCGGTCGCCGCGGTGCAGCCGGTTCGGGACGGTGACGTGCGTGGACGGCGTCGCGGCGCCCTCCTCCAGCACGGCCGCCAGCGACATCAGCTTGCTGGTCGAACCTGGCTCGAAAGCGTCGCTCAGCGCGGCGTTGCCGAGCGCGTCGGCGTCGGAGCGGGTGATGTCGTTCGGGTCGAAGGCGGGGGCGTTGGCCAGCGCCAGGATCTCGCCGGTCTTCGTGTCCTGGACGACGACGTAGCCCCGGTCCGCCTTCGACTTCTCGACCTGCTTGGTGATGGCCTCCTGCGCCGCCCACTGGATGTCCCGGTCGAGGGTCAGCTCGACGTCCGTACCGGGCACGGCGGGGTGCTCCTGGGTATCGGCGGTGGGCACCCGGCGGCCCCCGGACTGCGCGTAGACGAGCTTGCCGTCCTTGCCCGCGAGCTTCTTGTCCAGGCTCGCTTCGAGGCCGCCGGCGCCCTTGCCCTCGGAGTTCATGAACCCGAGCACTCCGGAGGCCAGCTCCTTGTTCGGGTACACCCGCTTGCTGTGCTCGTCGGCGAAGATGCCGAGCAGGACGTTGGGCCGCGGGTGGCTCTTGGGCGCGGCCTGCGCCTTGGCGTCCAGCGCGTTGCGCAGGTCCTTGATCTGCTTCCAGACCTGGGGGCTCTGGCGGCGCGAGAGCAGGACGTAACGGGAGCGGGGCTTGGCGAGCTTTTCGGCCAGTTCTTTCTGCTTCTCGCCGAGGATCGGCGCGAGCAGCGCGGCCGCCTTCTGGGGCGCGTCGTCGATCTTGATCTTGCCGGGCGCCAGCAGGCTGGGGTCGGCGGTGATGTCGTACGCGTCCACGGTGGTGGCCAGGTCCACGCCGTCCCGGTCGGTGATCGCGCCGCGCTCGGCGGCAAGCGTGACCGGTACGTACCGGTTCACGTTGGCCTTGGCCGCGTACGCGTCGGCGTTCACCGCCTGCACCTGGAACAGCCGCACCGCGAAGACCAGCATGACCAGCGTCAGCGCGACCGCCACCAGGCGGAGCCGCGGGCGGGGGCTGCCGAGGCGGATGGGGGCGGGCGCGGCGGTACGGGGGCGGGGCGGCCGGGGCGGGCCGCCGGGGCGCT
>NZ_JBEPFC010000133.1:0-20304 GCF_040301705.1 Streptomyces sp. NPDC000151
GCACCGGGACCGGCACGGCACGCGTGACGTCCTCGGAGCCGGCCGCCGGCGGCTGGGGCACCGCGCGGGTCGCGTCGTCGGCGCCCGGCACGGCTCCCTGCGCCGCCGTCGCCCCGTCGGCCCCCTGTGCGGCGCCGGCCGGCTCCACGGCGTCGTCCGCCGCGTCCTCGCCGTCGTCCACCGAGATGCCGAACTCCGTCGCCAGCCCCACCAGGCCGCTGTCGTACCCCTGGCCCAGCGCGCGGAACTTCCAGGCGTCCGCCCGCCGGTACAGCTCGCCGCACATCAGCGCGGTCTCCTCGCCGGTCTCCGGCTCCACCTCGAACACCGCCAGTGGTTCCCCGTCGCCCCCGGTCGCGTCGTACAGCACCACCCGCAGATCCGGCACCCGCCCGAACGGGCCGCCGTCCGCCGACGCGGCCAGCACCACCCGGTCCACCGACGGGTCCAGCGCCGACAGGTCGGCCTCGACGGTGTCGGTCAGCGCGTCGGACAGCTGCTTCTTGGGGAGATGACGCACCAGGCCGCTGGGGTGCCGCGGCTGGTTGTAGAACACGAAGTCCGCGTCCGAGCGCACCCGCCCGTCGGTGCCCAGCAGCAGCGCGGAGGCGTCCACATCGGGCACTTCCGTGCCCGGCGTCCAGCGCAGGACGGCGCGTACGGCAGTGGCGTCGAGGGGCACGTTCGACCCCTTCTGCATGGCGTGCGTCATGACGTCATCCTGCCTGCTGAGCGGGGCGGCGGACAACGCGGGGGACCGACGGCGTGCGGAAACGGCGGCGCGCGGCCTCGCCCGGCAGGGCGCGCGGCCCCCGCAGACAGGATGCGCGGCCCCCGCCGGCCGGGCGCGCGTCACGTGATTTTCACCTGCGCGGGAACTTTCCATAGGGGCTCACACGTACGATTACCGACCGGATCCAGACACCGGAAGCCGGAGAAAGAACCGCAGGGGTGGCCGAATCCCGCCCGCACACGGGGAGTTGTATGCGTCATTTCGGACACCTGCCGCCGGGCCTCCGCGCGACGCTGTTCCACCAGGAGCCCGCGGAGTTCACCGCCGACTCCCCGCAGCGGCTGCTCGCCGTCGCGCTCGGCGCCACCCTCTACAGCCCCGCGACCAGGTCACGGCTGGCCGCCGACGTGATCAAGCAGGCCGCGCGCGGCGTCGTGTCGATGGTGCTGTGCCTGGAGGACTCCATCGGCGACGGCGACGTGGCGGCCGGTGAGGACAATCTCGTACGGCAGTTCACCGAGCTGGCCGAAATCGAGGCCAGGGACCCGGAAAGTCCGCTTCCCCTTCTCTTCATCCGCGTCCGCACCCCCGACCAGATACCGGACCTGACCCGGCGGCTCGGCCCCGCTGTCCGGCTGCTCTCCGGATTCGTGCTGCCGAAGTTCACCGCGCTGCGCGGCGTGCCGTTCCTGGAGGCCCTCGCCGCCGCCGAAGCGGCCTGCGGGCGGCGGCTGTTCGCGATGCCGGTCCTGGAGTCCCCCGAGCTGCTGCACCTGGAGAGCCGCACGGAGACCCTGCAGGGCATCGCCCGCGCCGTCGACGCCTACCGCGACCGCGTCCTCGCGCTGCGCCTCGGCGTCACGGACTTCTGCTCCGCGTACGGCCTGCGCCGCGCGCCGGACATGACCGCGTACGACGTACGGATCGTCGCGTCCGTGATCGCCGACGTCGTCAACGTCCTGGGCCGCGCCGACGGCAGCGGCTTCACGGTCACCGGGCCGGTCTGGGAGTACTTCCGGCTGCACGAGCGGATGTTCAAGCCGCAGCTGCGGCAGAGCCCCTTCCGGGGCCGCGCCGAGGAGCTGCGCACCTCCCTCATCGAGCACGCCATGGACGGCCTGCTGCGCGAGATCGAGCTGGACCGGGCGAACGGCCTGCAGGGCAAGACCTGCATCCACCCCTCGCACGTCCCCCCGGTGCACGCGCTGTCGGTCGTCAGCCACGAGGAGTTCAGCGACGCGGCCGACATCCTGCGCCCCGAGCGCGACGGCGGCGGCGTCCTGCGCTCCGCCTACACGAACAAGATGAACGAGGTGAAGCCGCACCGCGCCTGGGCGGAGCGCACGCTGCTGCGCGCCGAGGTCTTCGGCGTCGCGCGCGAGGGCGTCAGCTTCGTGGAACTGCTGGCGGCGAGCGTGCCGCATGCATGAGAGAGGGAATAACGGCGTGGTGTGGACCGGCGAATGGGTCGCGGAGCGGCTCGGGGTCGAACTGAAGGGCGCGGCGGGGCCGGCCGGTGAGCCCGGCTCCGAGAGCGCTGACGGACTGTCCGGGCTGCTGGGGCTCGCGCTGCGGCGCAATCCGAAGCGGGCCCATCTGCTCGTGTCGCAGGTGCTCGGCAAGCACGTGCCGCAGCGGCCCGCCGTGGTGTACGAAGCGGGGCACGGCCTCGGCCGCCGGGTCCGCGCCCTGCTGGGCGACGCGGCCGCCGCGCGGGCCGTGGTCCTCGGGTACGCCGAGACCGCCACCGGGCTCGGGCACAGCGTCGCCGACGGCCTGGCGCTCGCGACGTACGTGCACTCCACCCGCCGCCCGGTGCGCGGCGTCGAGCAGGCCGGCGGCTTCGAGGAGGAGCACAGCCACGCCACCTCGCATCTGCTGCTCCCCGAGGACCGCGCCCTGTTCACCGGCGACGGCCCGCTGGTCCTGGTCGACGACGAGTTCTCCACCGGGCGCACGGTCCTCAACACCATCGCGGCCCTGCACGCCCGTTACCCCCGCCCGCGGTACGTGATCGTCGCCCTGACCGACATGCGGTCCGCGGCGGACCGCGCCCACCTGGAGAAGTTCGCCGCCGAGCTGGGGGCGCGCGTCGACCTGGTCGCGCTGGCCGCCGGCACGGCCGGGCTCCCGGCGGACGTACTGGAGCGGGGCCGGGCGCTGGTGGCGGAGTACGGCACGGAGCCCGCCCCCGTCCCCGCCGCCCCGGACGCGGCCGAGGTCACCCGGGTCGCCCTGGAGTGGCCCGCCGGTCTCCCGGACGGCGGCCGGCACGGCTTCACCCCGGAGCACCGCGCCCGGCTGGAGGCCGCCCTGCCGGCCATGGCGGCCCGGATCGCCGCCGCGCTGGGCGAGCGCGGGCTCCGCGCGGACGCCCGGGTCCTCGTCCTCGGCAACGAAGAGCTGATGTACGCGCCGCTGCGGGTGGCCGGCGCGCTGGACGAGGCGCTGCCCGCCGAGGTCCGCTTCTCCACCACGACGCGCTCCCCGGTGCTCGCCGTGGACGACCCCGGCTACGCGATCCGTACGAAGCTCGTCTTCCCGGCGCACGACCGCCCGGCGGACGGCCCCGGCGAGCGGTACGCGTACAACGTCGCGCCCGGCGCGGACCCCGGCCGCCGCTTCGACGCGGTCGTCGCGCTGGTCGACTCGGCCGGTGACACCCCCGAACTGCACGCCCCCGGCGGCCTGTTGGCGTCCCTCGCCGCGCACACGGACCACGTCCTGCTCGGCGTCGTCCCCGCGTACGCGCCGGGAGCCGGACCGCTGCGCGGCCCCGCCTTCTCCTCCTACGCCCCCGAGGACGTCGGCTGGCTGCTGCAGGACCTCTCCGAGGTCTCCCTCGAAGCACCCACCGAGGAGCGCGAGGAGGCGATCCAGCGCGGCGGCGCGCACTACGCCGAATCGCTGCCGGTGGAGTACCAGCCCAGCGAGGAGTACCAGGCGCTCTTCCGCGCCGCCCTGGACACCTCGGCGGCGCGCATCGCCCGGGCCGTCGGCGCCGTCACCGAAACGGTGCTCGCCGAGCGGTCGCCCCGCCCGGTGCTGGTCTCCCTGGCCCGCGCAGGCACCCCCGTCGGCGTCCTGATGCGCCGCTGGGCGCAGCACGCGCACGGCCTCGACCTGCCGCACTACGCGATATCGATCGTCCGCGGCCGCGGTATCGACACCACCGCGCTGCGCTGGCTCGCGGCCCACCACGACCCGGCCGACGTGGTCTTCGTCGACGGCTGGACCGGCAAGGGCGCGATCACCCGCGAACTGGCGCAGGCGCTCCGGGACTTCCCCGGCGCGGCCTTCGACCCGCGGATCGCGGTGCTCGCCGACCCCGGCGGCTGCGTGGACACCTACGGCACCCGCGACGACTTCCTCATCCCCTCCGCCTGCCTGAACTCCACGGTCTCAGGCCTGATATCCCGCACGGTGCTGCGCGCCGACCTGGTCGGCCCGGACGACTTCCACGGCGCGAAGTTCTACCGCGAGCTGGCGGACACGGACGTCTCGCAGCACTTCCTCGACACCGTCGCGGCCCGCTTCGACGAGGTCGCGGCGGAAGCCCGCGCCGACGCCGCGGCGCTGCTCGCCGCCGACCGCGCGCCCACCTGGGAGGGCTGGGCGGCGGTGGAGCGGATCAGCGAGGAGTACGGCATCCACGACGTCAACCTCGTGAAGCCGGGCGTCGGTGAGACCACCCGCGTCCTGCTGCGCCGCGTCCCCTGGAAGATCCTCGCCAGGAAGGGCGCGGGCGCGGACCTCACGCACATACGGCTGCTGGCGGAGCAGCGCGGCGTGCCGGTGGAGGAGACCGACGGCCTGCCGTACAGCTGCGTCGGACTGATCCACCCGCGCTACACCCGCGGCGCGACCGGCGCCGACGGCAGGGCGGTGGCGGCCGAGTGACCGGCTCACCGATGCCCACGCTGGTCGCCAGCGACCTCGACCGTACGCTCATCTACTCCGCCGCCGCGCTCGGCCTGACCGTGCCCGACGCGCGGGCACCCCGCCTGCTCTGCGTCGAGGTGTACGACCACAAGCCGCTCTCGTACCTGACCGAGACCGCGGCCGCGCTGCTCGCCACCCTGGCGGCCGCCCGCCGCGCCCGCTTCGTCCCGGCCACCACCCGCACCCGCGAGCAGTACGCCCGCATCCATCTCCCGGGTCCCGTCCCGGAGTTCGCGGTCTGCGCGAACGGCGGCCATCTGCTGGTCAACGGGGAGTCCGACCGGGACTGGCAGCGGACGGTCGCGGCCCGGCTGGCCGCCGAGTGCGCCCCGCTCGACGAGGTACGGGCACATCTGCTGGCCACCGCGGACCCGGCCTGGCTGCTGAAGGAACGTACCGCCGAGGACCTCTTCGCGTACCTCGTCGTCGACCGGGCGCGGCTGCCGGAGACCTGGGTGAAGGACCTCGCGGGCTGGGCGGAGGTGCGCGGCTGGACCGTCTCCCTCCAGGGCCGCAAGATCTACGCGGTGCCGAAGCCGCTCACGAAGAGCGCGGCGGTCCGGGAGGCCGCGCGCCGCGCGGGCGCCGAGCGCGTCCTCGCGGCCGGCGACTCCCTGCTGGACGCCGACCTGCTGCTGGCGGCGGACCGCGGCTGGCGCCCTGGCCACGGCGAACTGGCCGACGCGGGCTGGTCGGCCCCGCACGTCACGGCGCTGGACGAGCGTGGCGTGGCGGCGGGGGAGGAGATCCTGCGGGCGTTCCTGGGGGAAGTGGGGAGTTACTGAGAGGCAGCCGACCCGTGCGCCGCCGCTCGGCCCGGCGTCAGCCGTACGCCCGGCGGGCCGTCAGCCGCAGCAGCCGCCCCCGCAGCAGCCGCCGCCTCCGCCCCCGCTCGGGGCCGGTGCCGCGGCCGTACCGCCGACCGCGACGGCCGACAGCAGCTTCACCGTGTCGGCATGGCCCTCGGGGCAGGGGGCCGGCGCGGCGGACTCGGCCATCGGGCGGCTGACCTCGAAGGTCGTCTCGCAGGACCGGCAGCGGTACTCGTATCGGGGCATGGCCCAAGAATACGGCGTGCGGCCGGGCGGAGGCCCGCCCGGACACCGGCGCTCAGCGCACGACCGTGCCCGGCGCCGCGCCCAGCATCCCCAGCTCGGCGCGGGTCGGGGCGCCCTCCCAGTCACCGGGCGAGGCGACCGCGAACGCGCCCGTGGTGACCGCGCGCTCCAGCCGCCCGGCCACAGGATCGCCGTCCAGCAGGGCCGAGAGGTACCCCGCCACGAAGGCGTCGCCCGCGCCGACCGCGTCCACCGCCCGTACGGCCTTCGCGGGCGCGTGCCGCGGCCCGTCGGCCGTGTAGGCGGTGGCGCCCGCCGCGCCGAGCTTGACCACGACCTCGCCGGGCCCGGCCTTCAGGAGCAACTCGGCCTGGAACTCCAGGGAAGCCGCGCTTTCCGGCAGGCACAGCGGCAGCTCGTCCTCGGAGGCGATCAGTACGTCCACGGACGGCACCCAGGCGCACAGCACCTCGGCCGCCGCCTCCGCGCTCCACAGCCGGGACCGGAAGTTCACGTCGAGGCAGACCGTGCTGCCGTGCGCGCGGGCCAGCCGCAGGGCCCGCTCGGCCGCATCCCGCGCCTCGGGGCCCAGCGCGGGGGTGATGCCGGTGAGGTGCAGGACGCGCGGCGGCGCTGCCGCGAACGCCCGTTCTACGGCGTCCGCGCGCAGCCGCGAACCGGCCGAGCCCGCCCGGTAGTAGTGCACCCGCGTCACCTCGGGCAGCCGCGGCTCGAACATCAGCAGCCCGGTCGGCGCGCCGCCGGCGTCCGTCGACGCGCCCGAGACGTCCACGCCCTCGGCCCGCAGCGTCCGCAGCACGAGCTGCCCGGCCTCGTCGTCGCCGACCGCGCCCGCCCAGCGCACCGGGTGCCCGAGCCGGGCCAGACCGATGGCCACGTTGCTCTCCGCGCCCGCGACGGACACCTGCATCGTGCCGCCCAGCTTCAGCGGCCCGCTGCCGCGCAGCGCGACCATGGTCTCGCCGAGGGTCAGCACCTCCGGCCCGGCCGCGTCCGTACCGCTCACGCCAGCCCCTCCGCACCCTCGGCGCACACCGCCCGGAAGTCGGCGGCCCGGCGGCGCAGCGCGCTCAGGTCGCCGCCGTCCGCCGCGTCCCCGATGAGCGGCGAGCCGACGCCCACCGCCACCGCGCCTGCCGCCAGGTACGCGCGGGCCGCCGCCGCGTCCACCCCGCCGACCGGCACGAACGGCAGCTCCGGGAAGGGCGCCCGCAGCGCCTTGAGGTAAGCCGGGCCGCCGAACGACGCGGGGAAGAGCTTCAGCGCCGTCGCCCCCGCCGCCTCCGCCGCGATCACCTCGGTCGGCGTCAGCACCCCGGCCGCCACCGGCAGCCCCCGGCGCACGCACTCGTCCACGCCGGCGCCCAGCCCCGGCGTGACCGCCAGGTTCGCGCCGGCCTCGGCGGCCCGCTCGACGTCCTCAGCGGTGGTGACCGTTCCCGCGCCGAGCCAGGCGTCCGGCCCCAGCTCCTGCCGCGCCCGCCGGATGACGCCCAGCGCGTCCGTACCGCTGAGGGACACCTCGACGAGCCGCACCCCCTCCTCGACGAGGGTCATGACCGTACGGAAGGACGCCTCGGGGTCCTTGCCGCGGATGATGGCGACGAGTCGCCCGGCCCGGAGCGCTGCGCTGAAGTCCATGGTTCTCCCGGTGGGTGCGGCGGGGGCGGTACGTGCCGCCCATTCTGAATCACCGCGCGCCGCACCGAGGGACCCGGGCCGACCAGGGTGCGGACACCGACCTCACCACTCGGCGAACGACCCGTCCTCGTACCGCCACACCGGGTTCCGCCAGGCGTGCCCCCTGCGGTCGGCGGCGCGTACGGCCGCCTCGTCGACGTCCACGCCCAGCCCCGGCCGGGCCGTCCGCAGCAGGGAGCCTCCCTCGAAGCGGAACGGCTCCGGGTCGACCACGTAATCCAGCAGTTCGGCGCCGCGCTGCCCGTCCGCACCCCGGTGGTAGTGGATGCCGATGCTCTGCTCCTGGATGAGGAAGTTCGGGGTGGTGAACGCGAGCTGCAGACAGGCCGCCAGCGCGACAGGGCCCAGCGGGCAGTGCGGGGCGAGCTGCGCCCCGTACGTCTCCGCCAGCGCCGCGATCCGGCGCAGCTCCGAGATCCCGCCCGCGTGCGACACGTCCGGCTGCACGATCGCCACCCCGGCCCGCAGCGGCTCCAGGAACTCCCGCCGCGAGTACAGCCGCTCGCCGAGCGCGATCGGGATGCCGGACCCGGGCGCGTTCACCAGGCCGGCGAGCGTCCCCTCGTGGGCGTACTCGCCGAGCACCGGCTCCTCCACGAACATCGGCGCGTACTCGGCGAGCAGCGGCAGCAGCCGGCGCGCGTTCGCGGGCGAGACCCGCCCGTGGAAGTCCAGCCCGAAGTCCCGCTCGTCCCCCAGCACCTCGCGCGCGGCCTCGGCCCGCCGCAGACAGTCCCGTACCTCGGCCCGGGTCGCGACCGGCGTCAGCCGCCCGCAGCCGTTCATCTTCACTGCCGTGAAACCGGCCGCCACCTGCGCCGATACCGCGTCCCTGACCTCGGCGGGCTCGTCACCGCCCACCCAGGCGTACGCCCGCACCCGCTCCCGTACCGCCCCGCCCAGCAGCTCGTACACGGGCACGCCGTACGTCTTGCCCTTGATGTCCCACAGCGCCTGGTCCAGCCCGGCGACGGCCGAGGACAGCACCGGGCCGCCCCGGTAGAAGCCGCCCTTGGTCAGCACCTGCCAGTGGTCCTCGATGCGTGACGCGTCCCGCCCGACCAGGTACTCGGCGAGCACGCCGACCGCGGCGCGCACCGGCTCCGCGCGCCCCTCGACCACCGGCTCGCCCCACCCGACCACGCCGTCCTCGGTCTCGACGCGCACGAAGTGCCACCGCGGCGGCACCAGGAACGTCTCGACCCGCGCAATCCGTCCCGCTGCCAACCGCGGCCTCCTGTCGTCCTTCGTCCTTGCGCTTTCTCCGGTGGCCTACCGTCCCGGATTCCGCTCCCGCTCCCGCGCCTCCCGCTCCTGCGCCTCGCGCTCGGTCTTGCGCAGGAGCGCGGCCTGCTGCGGGGTCGGGCGGGCGGAGCGGGGCACCGCCTCCGGGTGCCGGGCGAGCCAGTACGGGTTGTCGTGCGGCAGGCCGCCGCTGACCCGGCCGTACATGCCGAAGACCAGCAGCATCAGCCCGACCACGAAGCTGAACAGGACGTTCTGGAGGTGGAAGGCGAGGTAGTTGAAGCCGGTCTCCAGGACCGCCAGATTGACGAAGCCGCTCAGCAGGAAGGCGAGGCCGAGCACGGTGTTGAGGGTGGAGGCGAAGTTCCCGCCGATCACCATCCCCACGAAGAGCAGCAGGCCGATGAGGATGGACAGCACGCTCAGCGCGCCGTTCGTGTTCAGGCCCGCGACCGTGTCGCCGCCGGTGTCGAAGAAGCCGATCCGGTCGATCAGACCGAGGACGCCGAAGGCGACGAGCACCAGCCCCATCAGCCCGGCGCCGACCCGGTAGACCGTGCTCAGCCGGTGGTCGACGGGCAGATGCTCGTCGAGCTTGGTGTGCCGCCGAGGGGCGTGCCGCCCGGGGATGTGCCGTCCGGGAGCGTGCCGCCGCGGGGTGCGGGCGGGCCCGTGAAGGGCGTGGCCAGCAGTCATGTCCGGCCTCCTTTGCGCAGAGTGACCGCCAGGGCCGTACTGCCGTACCTCTCTCCAGCTTCCGCCCCGGGGCGGCGGGACGCCATCCCACCGGCAGCAAGCCGTGCGGGCCGGACCGGCAGCCAGTCGTGACGGTCGGGCTCTCAGGCCGGTGCGCGGCGTCGGCCGTTCGCGTCGGGCGACGGGGAGCGGCCGGCTTCGTCATGGACGAGCAGGGAGAGCAGCGCGGCCACGGTCAGCCCGGATTCGGCCGGGTGCCGAAGCACTTTGCTGGGGTCGATCCGGTAGGTGTTGGTGCGTCCCTCCCGGGTGTGAGAGAGGTAACCGTCCTGCTCCAGGTCGGCAATGATCTTCTGCACGGCACGTTCGGTGAGCCGGCAGTGAGCGGCGATGTCACGGATGCGGGCGCTGTGGTTGTCGGCGATGGCTGCCAGCACCCGTGCGTGGTTGGTGACAAACGTCCATCCGGCGTGTGGCTCGGGCACTCCATCCATCCCCCAACCGTAGCGACCCCACATGCGTGAGTTCAAAAACACGTACTGCATTTCCGGTATTGGTTGACGTGTATGGGCGCGGAAGGCAGCCTGGGACCGCAGACGGACACGCAGGCACACGCAAGGGAGAGGCCATGCCGGACGGCGACCGGACGCGCGTGGCGGTGCGGGGAGAGCCGGCCCTCGACGCCGGTCAAGAGCTCCGCCCCGCTCTGCGCCGGACCCTCTACCGCTCGGCCGACGGCATCGACCTGGACCTCCGCTCCAGCAGCCCCGCGGTCGAGCGGCCGCTCGACCTGACCGGCAGCCGGGACCTGTTACCCACCCCCACCCGGACGGCGAAGACATGACGCACCGCGAAGACCACGATGTGAACCCGCCCGAGGACACCGACCAGGACCTGCGCGCCCTGGTCGCCCAGTTGCGGCGGGCGATGCAGACCCGGCCGACCATCGACCTGGCCCGCGGCATCCTCATGGCCTCCTTCGGGCTGAGCCCCGAGGCGGCCTGGGACGTCCTGGTCGCGGCCTCGCAGAACACCAACACCAAACTGCACCGCCTGGCCGGAGAGCTGGTGGGCACGGCCCAGGGAAGCACGCTGTCCGAGGCCGTGCACCACGAGCTCAGAGTCGCGGTCGCCAAGGCCCACACAACACTGCCGAACGTCACGCCCCAGCCGGGCCCCTCGACCCTGTGCAACACCGCCCCGGAACACCAGTGAAGGCGGACGCCACCACCGGCCGGGCCGGCGCCTCACCGGCCCGGCCGGCGGTGGGGCGCCTCACGAACGGAACGGTTCAGCTCCCGCCGCCCCGCTCCTCGCGGATCGTCCGGACCACCCGCGCCGCGGTCTCCCGCACCGCGTCCGTCTCGGTCAGGAAGTGCCACCAGTCCGGATGCCGGCTGCCCTCCAGCCCGGCCTCCGCGCGCTCCAGCCGGGCCACCGCCTCGTCCAGCGGACGCGCGTGCCGCGGATCGGGCGTACTGCGCCCGGCCATCGCCAGCCGCTGCGCGTCCCGGATCGCGAACCGTGTCCGCTCGACCTCCTTCTGCCGGTCGAAGGACACCTCGTCCAGCCGCCGCAGCCGGTCCCCGGCCGCCGACACCGCCTCGTCCGTCGTGTTCAGCAGCGCCCGTACGGTCGCCAGCAGACTCGTCGCGTCCGCCCACCGCTGCTCGTCCCGCGCGCGCTGCGCCTCCCGCAGCTTCGTCTCGGCCTGCCGCACGGCGTCCGCCGCCTGGTCGGGTACCTGCTGCAGGTCCTGCCAGCACGCCGCGCTGTACCGCCGCCGCAGCTCGCTCAGTACCGGATCGACCCCGCCCGCGCGCGTCGTGATCGCCTGCGCCCGGGTCCGCAGCGACACCAGCCGCTTGTCGATGTCCGCGGCCTTCTCCGGCAGCCGCTCCGCCTCCGTACGGACGGCCTCGGCCCGGCGCAGTACGTCGTCGGCGCGCTGGATCGTCTCCTGCACGCCGTGCTGCCCGGCCCCCTGGTTCAGCTTGGTCAGCTCGGGCGACAGCGCCGCCAGCCGGGCCGCGAGATCGTCGGCCTTCAGGCCGCTCGCGCGCACCGCGTCCAGCGCCTGGGTCGCCGCGAGCAGCGCCTGCCGCGCCCGCTCCACCGCCGGCGCCAACCGCGCGAGCTGCGTCTCCGCGGACTGCAGCAGCGGCCCGAGGCCCTGCGCGAACCGCTCCAGCTCCTTGCCGACCGCCGTCAGCTCGTCCTTGGCCCGGGTCAGATCGGCGCGCGCCCGCGAGGCGGCGGCGCCATCAAGGTCGTCCCGGTCCAGGTCGTGCGCGTCCACGGCCGCGATGTACGTCCGGCTGACCTCGTCGATCCGTTGCCCCAGCTGCGCATACCCCTCGGCGGCCCGCCGCGCGCCCGGCGAGTCGTCCACCGCCGTGATCGTCTCGATCGAGATCCGCAGGTCCCGCTGCGCGGTGTCCAGCTCGTAGAAAGCGGCCGCCGCGGCGTCCTTCGCCGCCTGCGCCTCCGCCCGCTGACTCTCCCCGCGCCCGAACCACCGTCTGGTACCGCCACCGGCGAACGCCATCATCCCCCCACCGACTGTCGCCGCGGCCGGCACGGGCACCGACGACGTGCTCGCTGCTCGTACGGCCGCGTGTGTGTCGCCGTCACAACCCTCTCCCGCTCGCGTCGCCCCAGGCCCGAAGCCATTCTCCCACCCTGTACGGACGAACACACCGGCCGGTAGGTTCAGCATCCGGACCGACCGCCCCACGGGTTTGCGAACCATCCCCGCAGGCAAGGTAGTCTGTCGGTTCATCCGGGCGCATAGCTCAGCGGTAGAGCGCTGCTCTTACAAAGCAGATGTCACAGGTTCAAATCCTGTTGTGCCCACATGTGTGAAGACCCCCAGCCGGCTCGGCTGGGGGTCTTCGGCGTCTTGACCGTCTTCGGGGCGGCTGGACGGCGGACGGTGTCGGGGCGGTGGATTGGAGTGGCGTTGTGTTCGGTACCGGGCAGCGGGCTGCCGCGTTCGATGTGGTGTGTCTCGCCGCGTCGTTGGGCGGGGTGAGCGCCTACCGGGAGGTGCTCGCGGCGCTGCCCGAGGGGTTTCCGGCCGCGGTGGTGCTGGTGCAGCACCGGCCGGTGCGGGAGCAGGACGGGCTGCTCAAGGTGCTGGGGTACCGCTCGGCGCTGCCGGTGCGGCTGCTGGGGGACGAGGACCGGCTTGCGCCGGGTGTCGCGCATGTCGTGCCGGCGGGGCGGTCGGCCGTTTTCACGCCGACGGGGGACGTGTCGCTGCGCGCCGTCGACGGCCGTCAGGTGGCGGATCCGACGTTCGCCTCGGCCGCTGCCGCGTTCGGGTCGCGGGTGCTGGCGGCGGTGCTGACCGGGCGGCTGGAGGACGGGGCGCTGGGGGCGCGGCACATCCGGGGCGCCGGGGGCCGGGTGCTCGCCCAGGACGCCGGAACGGCGGAGGCCTTCGGCATGCCCAGCGCGGCGATCGCCACCGGCTGCGTAGACTTCGTACTCCCCTTGCCGGTGCTGGCGCACGCGCTGGTCAGCCTTGTGATGGCGCCGGGCGCCGCAGGCTTGATGCGCGTGTCGCTGCCGCCCTGGGCGGCGGTGATCCCACCGGCGGTCGCCGGCTGAGTGCCGGAGGATGAACCGGAGGGAACTGCCGGCGACCCGAGTGCCGGCCGGACCGAAGGGTGAGTGCGCCATGGCGGGCAACGCGACGGGTGGTGCCGACGCGCTACTGGACAACCGGCTGCTCGCCGCCCTGCCGAAGCCGGAGCTGGAGCGGCTGCGGTCCGGGCTGGAGCCGGTCGAGATGAAGCTTTCGGACGTGCTGTACCGGCCCGGCGAGCGGATCGAGGCGCTGTGGTTCCCGGTGCGCGGCGTGTGCTCGCTCCTCGCCGAGCTGGACGGACCGAGCGCGCCGGACGGACCGGGCGCCGAGCCGGATGAGCCGGGCGCCGAGCCGGAGGGGACGAGCGTCGAGGTCGCCACCGTCGGCGACGAGGGCCTGGTCGGGCTTCCGGTGTTCCTGGGCGTCGGCACCCCGACCGAGCGGGCCACGTGCCAGGTCGCCGGGTGGGGGCTGCGGATGGACGCCGACCGGTTCCGGCACGAGATGGCCGTGGTGGACGGCGCGTTCCAGCAGGTGCTGCAGCGCTACACCCAGACCATGTTCACCCAGCTGGCACGGAACGCGGCCTGCAACCGCAGCCACCGCACCCGGCAACGCTGCGCACGCTGGCTGCTGATGACCGCCGATCGTATGCACAGCGACGAGTTCGTGCTCACCCAGGAATTCCTCGCCCGGATGCTCTCGGTGCGCAGGTCCTCGGTGAGCGAGGTCGCGGGCGCGCTGGCCGAGGAGGGGTGCATCAGGTACCGCCGCGGCACGATCACCGTGCTGGACCGCGCGCGCCTGGAGGCCCGGGCGTGCAGCTGTTACCGGGCCCTGCGGGAGGTCATCGACACCGCGTTCCCGCCGGCCGCGGGCCACGCCTGAGCAGCGGTCGCCGCGCGGGAAGCCGGTCATGCCGTAAGGAGGACGCCGGTGTCCTTTCTGTCGGTTATGCAGGTGTGGTGACTTCCTGCGCCGGGAGCGCGACGGGAGGGGCACGTGTGACGGACGGCAGGAACAGCGTGCGAGTGAGGTGGTCCAGGGCCGAAGTGGCCGGAATTGGCGGGTTCCGCGTCGATCGTGAGTTCTATGGTGAAACGGAGTGGCCCCGGACCCCGGTCGCGCCTGTTCAGCGCGCCCTTTCAGTGGCGAGTGCCGGTGGGATTCCCCGGCGGACAGGCCCCCGAGTCCACTTCCGAAGGAGAGCAGGGTCCGGCCATGGAGCAGAGTACGGCCGCCTCCCGTATGTCCCCGGCCGCCGGCCGAGCCCCCGCGTTCCGCTGGGCGCTCAGCGCACGACGACGGCCCGGTAGCGACAAGGAGGCCACCGTGCTGGCTTGCGCGGTGCTGGACGCGCTCGGCGTGCCGGCGGAGGGGAGCGCGTCCCTGGTCTCGGACCTGGCCCGGGCGACGGCCTACATGCTGACTCACGGCAGCGCGGACGCGTACCGCCTCACGATCGAGATCGACGACGGGCAGTGCGCGGTACGGGTCGACGAGCCCCCCGAGGACGAGGAACCCGGGCAGCGGCAGGGTGCCGGGGACGCGGGTGCGGGGCGGCTGTGCGTGCACCACCGGACGGACGGCTCGCTCGAGGTGTGCTTCCGCCGGCCGTTCCCGGTGGTCGCCGAACTGGCGCCGAGCGGCCCGGAGCAGGAGGGCTCGGCAGACGTCGTTCCGCTGCCGGTCGTTCCGCTCGCGTCCGGGGCCCGCGGCAGGCCCGAGGTCGTCACCACGGATATGGCCGCCGAGGGTTGACCGTTCACCGTCCTGCTTTATGCTTTCCGGTGACCGGGGAATGTCTGCATAAATGCAGAGTTCTGCTCCCCTTCGCGGTGTTTTTCGCCGCCATTCGGCCACTGTCTGAGCCTGGCTTGCCGTCAAGCGATATGGATAAAATTCACCCGTCAGTGGCGTTCTGTCATGCCTGATCGATTCTGCGTTGCAGGGCGCGGTTACGGTGCCTGTGCATCCCAGACCCTGGTGCGTACCGGCCCGTCGCCGTGTTCGTGATACGGCCTGAAGCACAACTGGGGGTGACGTGGGGGGAAGCGACGCCGATGTGCAGGTGACCGTTCGCCGTGGTGGCGACCTGGTCGTTCTCGCACTTCATGGCGAACTCGACCTGGCCATGGCGCTGCGCATCGAAGCCGACGTTCTGCTGGCGCTCCACGCGCTGTACGCGCTGCGGCGGTCCGCGATATTTCCCGCTCCTCGGGCCCGTGCGGTGCCGAGGACGCCGAGGGTGATTCCGCGGATACTTCCGCGCGTGAAGGCCCTTCCGGAAGCCCGCCCCGACGTCCGGACCGAAGCCCACCCGGAACTCCCTCCGGACGCGCGTCCCGAAGTCCGGCCCGGAGCGCCCGCGGAAATGATTCCGCTGACGAGCGGGGTTCCGGCCGCCCTTCCCGGATTTCTTCCCGAAGTGCGGTACGACGGGCGCTCGGGCGTGTTCGCGGGCTGCTGCGACGTCGGCGGCAGGAACGCCGGGCCCGGTGAGAAGGCCATGGTGATCGATCTGCGGCACGTCACGTTCATGGACTGCAGCGGCCTGGACCTGCTCTGCCGGCTGCGGGACCAGGTGACGGCCCGGGGCGGCCGGCTGGCGCTCATGAATCTCCGGCCCATCGTGCTCCGCCTGCTCAAACTGGCCGCCCTGCGCGAGTCCTTCGAGCTGGTCGAGCAGGTGGACGACGACGTACTGCCCGGCATCTGACGCCGCCCGTCGCCGGGCGGCACGCGACCCGGCTCCCCGCGGGAGCGGCAACCCTCCGCGGGGGCCGAGGCGCGTCAGCGTCAGTACGCGGCGCCCCGTAGGAATTCGGCCAGTTCGCGGTCGAACAGTGCGGCGTTCTCCAGGTTCACCAGGTGGCCGGCGGCCGGGATACGGGCCCGTCGGGCGCCCGGTACCGCGAGGGCAATCGCATGGGCGTTGGCCGAAATGTCGGTGCTGTCGAGGTCGCCGTCCATGACGAGGGTCGGCACTCCGATCTCCGCCAGTCGGTCCGCCGCGCCGACCTCCAGGGCCGTGCCGCGCCCCATCCCCTCGGCGTGCGCCCGCACGGTGGCCCTGGCCGTCACCCGTATCCGCTCGCGCAAGTCGGTGTCCACGGCCGTCGGTTCGCGGTGCGGGCCGTCCACCCACATCCGCAGGAAGTGCTCGATGAAGAGCGTCACGCCGCCCGGCGCGCTCACCGCCGCCACCTGCTCCCTGATGTGGTGCAGCAGGAACGGGTCGGAGAACGCGCGGCCGCTGATGCCGGGCGCGGCCAGTACCAGAGCGGCGACGGCGTCCGGGTGGGCCAGCGCGCTGTCCAGCGCGACGCGCGCGCCGTGCGAATGCCCCACCAACGTCGCGCGGGCGATGCTGAGATGGGCGAGCAGCGCCCGGAGGTCCTCGTGGTGGGCGTACTCCCCGTCGACGACGGAGGAACGGCCGTGGCCCCGTGCGTCGTACCGGATCACCCGGTACCCGGACCGCGCGAGCCACTCGAACTGCTCGTCCCACATGGTCAGATCGAGCATGCCCTCGTGCAGCAGCACCACCGCCGGGCCCGCTCCCGCCGCTTCGTAGTACAGCTCGCCGCCCGCCACGGGGGCGGTGCCCGACGCGACGCCCGGCTCGGGGAACCACTCCGGCTCGATGTCTGCGGACATCCTCATATCGCTGCTCATGGTGTCATGATCACACTTTTGCCGTGGAGAGGGGAAGGGAGGGAGAGATCGGGCGGAGTCGGTCACTTCGCTCGTCCGCGGCGCACGCGTCCGAATCCGTATACGCTGCGTGTATACACTCGATGTAGTGTGCAGTTCATGTCCTCAGATGCCGCCCTTGCCCCCATAGACAGCCCCCCGGGCCAGTTGGTTCCCCGGCGCACCGTTCGCCGTGCAGGGCCGGCGGACCGGTGGCCCGCGCCCCGTGCCGCGCTGGTCGCCGCGGTCCCCGCGCTGCTCGCGCTGGCGCTCGGCTGCTGGGGCATCACCCGCGAACACAGCATGTGGCGGGACGAGGCGGCGACCTGGCAGGCGGCCCGGCGTTCGCTGCCGGAGATCTGGCACCTCGTGGGCCAGGTCGACGTCGTGCACGGGGTCTACTACGCGCTGATGCACGCCGCCTTCGCGCTCGGCGGGCCGAACCTGGTGGCGCTGCGGCTGCCGTCGGTACTGGCCGTCGCGGCAGCCGCAGCGGTGACGGCGGCCACCGGGCGGCGGCTGGCCGGGCCGTGGGCCGGACTGGCCGCGGGGCTCGTCCTCGCGCTGATCCCCAACATCCAGCACTACGCCCAGGAGGGCCGCTCCTACGCCCTGGTGACCGCGTGCGTCGCGGCCGCCACCTGGTTCTTGGTCCGCGGCGCCGACGCGGCCCGGAAGAGCCGCGGTTGGTGGGCCGGTTACGCCGCGGCCGTGCTGTGCGCCGCGCTGCTGAACTGGTTCTCGCTGCTGGTGCTGCCCGCCCACGCGGTGACCGTGCTGCTGGCCCGCCGCCGTGGCCTGCGCGGCGTCCTCGTGCGCTGGTGCGGAGCGGCGGGGCTCGCGGTGGCCGGGGCGCTGCCCCTCGTACTGGCCAGCCGCTCGCAGGCCGAACAGGTGTCATGGATCAAGCCGGTCGCCTGGACCACGCTGCTGGGCATCGCCGCCCTCGTGCTCGCGGGCCTGGTCTGCGCGCGCGTCCCGTGCGGCCCCGGGAAGATCCGGAAGACCCGCCCTGTGCCCGCGCTTTCCCTCGCGTCCGTCGCGCTCCCCCTGCTCGCCGTCCCGCAGGCCGGCCTGCTGCTGGCCTCCTTGGCACGCCCGCTCTACCTCGACCGCTACGTGCTCTTCACCAACATCGGCTTCGCGCTGCCGGCCGGCCTGGCCGTCGCGACGGCCGTACGGGCGCTCGCGGTCCGCGGTCTTCCCGTACGGCTACGCATACCCGGCGGGGCGTTGCTCGCGGGCGTGACGGCGCTCGGCTTCCTGGCGCTGCTGCCCGTCGAGACCGGGCTGCGGAGCCCGCAGAGCCGGGTGGACGACGTCCTCCGGGCCGCCGAGGTGGTCGCCGCGCGGAGCATCAGCGGCGACGGGGTGGTCTTCCTCCCCGCGGCGCGGCGCGACACGGAGCTGGTGAGCCCGGCGGCCTTCGCGGGACTCGACGATCTCGCGCTGCGGCAGGGGCCGGTGGCCGGCGGCACGCTCAAGGGGGTTGAGCACCCGCCCGCGCGCATACGGGCCGAGATGCTCGCGCACCGCCGGATCGTGCTGGTCACGGACGCCGCACCGCCCGCCTCCCGGCCGGTACCGGCGCGCGAGGCCACGAAGCAGCGCGTACTGGCACGGCACTTCGCGCGCATTGGCAGCACCGAGACGCGCGGCCGCCGCGTCGACGTCTACGTACGGAAGCAGCCCTGAACTCAGCTCGCCGCGGCCCCCAGCCGCCACAGGGACGTGACCTCCGCCGCGCGGGCCGCGTGCAGCGGGTCGGCGGTGTCGCGGGCGCGCGGATGCCGCGGTGCGATGTCCAGCCGGTCGAGGACCGTCAGCCCGGCCGCGTCGAAGAGGGCGAGCAGATCGGCGCGGGTGCGCAGCCCGAGGTGCTCGGCGAGGTCGGAGAGGATCAGCCAGCCCTCGCCGCCCGGCGTCAGATGCTCCGGGAGCCCCGCGAGGAAGCCGCGCAGCATCCGGCTGTTGGGGTCGTAGACGGCGTACTCCACGGAGGAGGTCGGCTTGGCCGGTACCCAGGGCGGGTTGCAGACGACCAGCGGGGCGCGCCCGGCGGGGAAGAGGTCCGCCTCGACGATCTCCACCCGGTCGGCGACGCCGAGCCGCTCGGCGTTCTGCCGCGCGCAGGCCAGCGCGCGCGGGTCCTGGTCGGTCCCGATGACGCGCGGGACGCCGCGCCGGGCCAGTACCGCCGCGAGTACGCCGGTGCCCGTGCCGATGTCGAACGCCAGCGCCGGCGGCTGTCCGGGCAGCGGCGCCTCGGCGACCAGGTCGACGTACTCGCCGCGCTGGGGCGAGAAGACGCCGTAGTCCGGGTGGACGCGCTCGCCGCCGAGGGCGGGGATCTCGACGCCCTTGCGGTGCCATTCGTACGCGCCGACGAGCCCGAGGAGCTCGCGCAGCGAGACGACCGAATCCGTGACGGCCGAATCCGTGACGACCGATTCCATGACGGCCGAATCCGTACCGTCGCCGCCCGGCGCATCGGAGGCGTCGGGAGCACCGGAGGCGTGCGGCGCGGCGGGGCCGTACGCCCGGGCGCAGGCCGCGCGGACGTCGGGGGCGCGGTGCAGCGGGACCCCGTACTCGGCGTCGAGCGGCACCAGCAGCATGCCGAGGATGCGGGCGCGCTGGCTCTGCGCGGCGCGGTGCAGGTGGAAGGCGCGGGCTGGGTCGTCGGCGGGGGCCGGCTTGCGGGGGCGGCGGTCGATCCGACGGGCCAGCGCGGCCAGCAGCTGGCGGGCGTTGTGGAAGTCGCCGCGCCAGAGCAGCGCGGTGCCCTCGCAGGCCAGCTTGTACGCCGCGTCGGCCTTCGTCCGGTCGTCGGCGATCTCGACCCGCCGCGGCGGCGCCGCGCCGTTCTCCGAACGCCAGCGGGCGGAGCGTCGCACCCCCGACTCCTCCCAGGTGAGGACGGGGGCCGAGGGGTCGGCGGCGGTGGCGGCGTGGGGCCGGTGTGCGTTCATGACGTCCCGGATCAGGCGGCACGGCCGATGGAGGGCGCGTCCCGGAGGAGGGGCACGCCCCAGAGGCGGGGCGGTGCGGGGACGTTCGACTTTACCGGCTCCGGCACACCCGGCCGGCTGGCCGACCGTGTCCCGCCTGTCCGGAATGCACGCCTATATCGCCTGTCATGCATGCTGGCACCGTACTTCCCGTGCGGGGTAGCCCGGCGGAACGCAGGGAGGCAGACATGGACAGCATGCCGGTCATCGTCGGGGTGGACGGGTCCCCGGACAGCGAGCGCGCGGTGCGCTGGGCGGCGGAGGCGGCCCGGCTCCGCTCCGCGCCACTGCAGGTCGTGCACGTCTGGCCGTACGTCACCGCCGCCCGCGCCGCCGACGCCGAGGCGGGCACCGGCGACCCCGTACTGGAAGAGCTGCGGCAGCAGCTGGCCGGGGATGCCGGGCCGCCGGAGGTCGAGTTCCGCAGCCTCAACGGCCTCACCGACACGATCCTCCCCGCGCTCGGCGACGAGGCGCAGCTCCTGGTGCTCGGCTCGCGCGGCCGGGGCGGCTTCGCCAGCCTGCTGCTCGGCTCCAACGGCATGGCCTGTGCCGCGCACGCCGCCTGCCCCGTCGTGGTCGTGCCGCGCCCGGACCGGGGCGGCG